>DAOLZE010000010.1:0-23029 GCA_035426125.1 Rhodocyclaceae bacterium | reverse complement strand
ATGTAACGGGCTGCCTTCGCGTACCTGGCGGATTGCCTGGTCAAGTGCCTGGCGCAGGAAAAGATTGGCGATGACCGCCTTGCTGGTTTCCAGCGCGGTGAGCAGCGGCACGCCACTACCGACCATGATCGACAGCGTGCTGGCAAGCCGCGCGCTGTCGAGAGTGCGCAGGTGATGGCCGAACAGCGGCAGGCGCAGCAGGGCGCGATGCCAGCGCAATTGCAGCGCGGTGTCGCGCTTGAGTAACCAGCGCGCAGAAAGCGGCGCACCGATTGCTCCAAGCAGCAACCAGAACCAGCCGGCGCGCAGAAAATCGCTGAACAGAATCAGGCCGCGTGTCAGCAGTGGCAGTGCTTGCTTGGTTTGCTTGAAGACACCGACGATCTGCGGCACGACATAGGTCACCAGACCAACGATCACCGCCAGCGCGACTGCCGTAACGATGATCGGATACAGCAGCGCCTGAAAAATTTTCTGGCGCGTGTTCTGCCAGGCTTCGAGATAGTCGGCCAGTCGATTGAGTAGCGTCGGCAACTCACCAGATTTTTCACCGGCATCGACAACGGCCCGGTAGATCGGCGGGAACGCGCCGGCGTACAGACCCAGCGACATGTGCAGCGAATGTCCGGCGAGTACCTCGGCGCGCACGCCGGCAAGAATCTGCCGAGCGCCCTTGTGCTCGCACTGCTCGATCAACGCAGTCAGCGATTGTTCGATGGTCAGCCCGGCATCCAGCAGCATCGACCACTGTCGCGTCAGCAAGCTCAACATCGACGAGGGCATGCCCTGCCGGCCGAGGCGCGTGCGCTCGGCACCGATGCGACCAACCGTCGTTACCTCAATGGGGAACAGCTGCTTCTCGCGCAACTGGCTGCGTGCCATGCGGCTGGTATCAGCCTCCAGCACGCCGCTGACCTCGCGGCCGCTGGCGTCGAGTGCCCGGTAGTTGAAGGCCGCCATGGCGACTAGGCGTCGCGCGAAACGCGGAGGATTTCTTCCAGCGTGGTGTCGCCGCTGGCCACCCAGCGCAGGCCGTCATCGCGCAGTGGGCGCAGTGCACCAGTACCCAGTGCATATTCGCGCAACGCCTGGTCGGCACCACCCTCGTGGATCATGCGCCGCAGGGTGTCGTCGACCACCAGCAATTCGTAGATGCCCATGCGTCCCTGATAACCGGTCTGGTTGCAGGCCGGGCAGCCGACGGCGCGATATATTTTCTCCGGTACATTGGCGCCACCGAACTGGGCAGTTTCGGCGATATCGAAAACATCGGCGCGCTTGCATGCCGGGCAGAGCCGCCGCACCAGGCGCTGAGCGAGTACGCCGGTCAGGCTGGAAGCCAGCAGGAACGGCTCGATGCCCATGTCGACGAGTCGCGTCACCGCGCTGGTGGTGTCGTTGGTGTGCAACGTCGCCAATACCAAATGCCCGGTCAGGCTGGCCTGCACGGCAATCTGTGCGGTTTCGAGATCACGGATTTCACCGATCATGATGACATCAGGATCTTGACGAAGGATCGAGCGCAGCGCCTTGGCGAAGTCGAGGCCAATGCGCGGATTGACCTGGGTCTGGCCGATCGCCGGCAGGTCGTACTCGACCGGGTCCTCGACCGTCATGATGTTGAGTTCGCTGGCATCGATGCGTGACAGTGCCGCATACAACGTGGTGGTCTTGCCGGAACCGGTCGGCCCCGTCACCAGAAAGATGCCATGCGGCTGATGGACCAACTGGTCGACGCGCAGCAGGGTGTCGCCAGCCATACCGAGCACATCGAGGTCGAGACGCGCCGGATCCTTGTCAAGCAAGCGCAGCACGATGCGTTCACCGTGACTGGTGGACAACGTCGACACGCGCACGTCGACCGGCCGACCGGCGATGCGAATGGTGATGCGGCCGTCCTGCGGCATGCGTTTCTCGGCGATGTCGAGCTGCGCCATGATCTTGATGCGCGAAGCCATCGCTGCATGCAGCGCGCGATGCGGACGGATGATGTCGCGCAGCACGCCATCGATGCGGAAGCGTACTGTCGAATGCTGCTCGAAGGCTTCGATGTGAATGTCGGAAGCACCCTCGCGCACCGCCTGGGTGAACAGCGCGTTGATCATGCGGATAATCGGCGCATCATCCTCACTTTCCAGCAGATCCTCGATCGGCGGCAACTCCTGGACAAGACGGCTGAGATCCATTTCCTGGCCGATATCGTCAGCGACCTCGGCTGCTGTCTGATCGGCACGGCTGTAGGCCTCGGCCAGCATGTGCTCGAAACGCGCGGCATCGCAGGGGACCAGGTGCAACGGCTGATTGAGGACGCGGCGAGTTTCGGCGATGCCCGCTGGCGTCGCATCGTCGCGGACGAAAACTTCCTGTGCGGTTTCCCCGCTCACGCCGAGAATGATGCCCTGCGTCCGGGCAAAAGCGTAGGGCAGACGCGGGACGTGCGTTTCGGCTGCAATCATTGCTTGTCGATAGCGGCGGCGTGGGCGGCTGCCTGGGCCGGCGGCGGCAATTGCTGGATACGTGCCGGCAACTGCGGCGTCGGCGACTCTTTCAGCATCAGGTTCGCCGCAGCGGATTCCTTGCGCTGCTCACCAATCACATAATCGTAGCGATCAGCGGTCAGCGCCTGGTAGTCAGCCGCCTCGCGGATGATCTTCGGCCGCAGGAACACCATCAGATTAGTCTTGGTACGTTTGCGTGACTCGTAGCTGAACAGACTGCCGAGACCGGGAATATCACCGAGCAGCGGCACCTTGTCGTTGCCTGCACCGAAACTGTCCTCAATCAAACCACCGATCACGATGATGCCGCCGTCATCGACAACAACGGCTGTCTCGATCGAGCGTTTGTTGGTCACTGGTCCGGCCGGATTCGACAGCGTACCGGCCTGCACGCTCGAGGCTTCCTGGAAAATTTGCAGGCGCACCAGCCCGCCTTCGGAAATCTGTGGCTTGATCTTCAGTGTCAAGCCGACATCCTTGCGATCGTAGGTCTGGAACGGTGAGGCCGTCGTCGAATTTCCAGTCTGCGCATACTGGCCGGAAATGAACGGTACATTGCTACCGATGACGATCCGCGCTTCCTCGTTATCGAGCATCATCAGACTCGGCGTAGACAGGATGTTGGCATGCGCATCGGTTTCCAGCGCACGCGCTAAAACGCCGAGACCGTCCTTGCCGGAGAAGATGCCGAGATTGAGCCCCGGCAACAAGCCAAGTGTGCCCGTGGTGTTTGCCTTGGCGATGCCTTCGATAACACCGACGATGTTCTGTCCGCCGCTGCCGAAATTGGTACCGCCGATGACGTTGGTGCTCTTGCCGGACGCGCTGCCACCAGCCATCCACTGGATACCGAATTCGCTGGCACGATCCGAGCTCAATTCGGCGATCAGCGCCTCGACAAGCACCTGTGCACGACGCTTGTCGAGCATGTCTATGACGCGCTGCAGGTTGTTATACACCGCATCCGGCGCGGTAATAATCAGGGCATTGTTGGTCGGATCGGCCTGAATAAAGCTGGCGCCGCCCGCACTACTCGATACCGCAGCGGACGCAACGCTACCGGATGTCGCTGCACCCATCGCCTGTGATGCGCCGCTACCGCCCGTCGACGCCTGACTAACAGGGTTCGGCGAAAGCGGTGTCAGGCCGGTGCTCTGCACAGAGGTCTCGCCGGAAACAATGCCACGCAACGTTTGCGCAACCTTCGTCGCTTCGGCGTTTTTCAGGTAGATGACATGAATGTTTCCGGCGGCGCTGGTCGGTTGATCGAGTGTGTTGATCAACGTGCGCACCTGCGCCAGCTTGCCGGGATTGATTGAGCGTACCAGCAGGCTGTTGCTGCGTGCATCGGCGAGAATGGTGACACGCTGGCTGCTGTCGGCGCCAGCCGGACCCGCGCCGAGATTTCCGTTATCGCTGTACAGGCGGTTCAGACTGTTCGCCAGATCGATCGCCGATGCATGGCGAATGGGAATCACCTGCGGCTCCTCACCGTTCGGTGCATCGAGCGCATCAATGATTTTTTCAATGCGTGCCAGATTATCTGCGTAATCGCTGATGACCAGGCTGTTGGTGCCAGCATTGGCGGTGATCGGATTGTTCGGTGCAATCAACGGACGCAGCACCTGCAACATCTGTACTGCCGACTCGTAATGCAAGGTAAATACCTTGGTTACCATCTGGTCACCGTTAGGTCCGCCGACACCCTTGCGCATTGGTCCGCCTTGCGTCTTGGCATCGGCTTCCGGCACGATCTTGACGACGCCGTTGCTTTCCACAGCAGTGAAATTCTGCATGCGCAACGCCGAGAGCAGGAACTGGTAAGCCAGCGATTGCGGGACCGGCTTGCCTGACACCACATTCACCGTTCCTTTGACGCGCGGATCGAGGATGAAATTCTTGCCGGTAATCTGCGACACCGCCTTGATCACCGTCTCGATATCGGCATTGACAAAGTTCAGCGTAATCCTGTCCTCCTCGGCGCTCGCCGGCCCGCATAGGACGCTGGCAAGCAGCAGGGGCACAAGCAGGCGGTACAGGGAAAGCATGGGCATAACTGGAATACGCATCTTCAGAGTCCCGTCAGGATTTGCCGCGTTCCGGCAGGGTCAGTAATTGGCTTTGCCCGCCGCGCAGCAATTCCACCTGGCGCGGCATGACGCGTTGCAGGGTGATTCCCTGCATGACTTCCTCGCCCTGGCGCACCACCTGCGGTGGCTTGCCCTCGACGGAAAGAATGGCGAAGGCCTGCTTGTTGGCTGCCTGCGCTGCAATCGCACCAATCAACCGGATATCGGAAAAATTTCCAGCGGCGCCCGGCGCATTGCCAAGCGGTGCAACGCCGAACAGATGCCGGTTAACGATGCTCTGCACGGCACGCTGCGGATCGATTTCCCGTGCGATGGACGGTTGCAGCATTTCCGGAGCACTCAGCGTCCAGAAGATGGTCGCACCCAGCCAGGCCAGCAGGCCCAGCATGAGCAATGTCGCCAGACGGCCAAACCATGGCAGCAGCGCGGCTGAAGTAAATGCGGGAGACTGTGGCCAAACGCTCATGAATGAATTGGGGTTCGAATTCGAATTCTGATTGCATAAATGCTGGATATCCGGTCAGCCAGCATCCGGCTGTGGCTGCGCTACAGGCATGATCCGTACGCCCGAGATTCGGCGACGGCAGAGTATATCACCGAGGCCACCGGGAAATACGCTGGCAGAGTGGGGATTACTCACGATTACGGGATCTCCCAGAGCCAGGCCGCGCCGCGCACACCAGACGAGTCGCCGTGGCGATTACGCACCAGACGCGTGACGACGCGGTCGGAAAATACCAGCGTCGGCCAGAGCGGCGGTACATTCTCATAAAGGCGCGTCATGTTCGACAAACCGCCGCCAAGAACAATCACATCGGGGTCGAGGATATTGATGACCTGCGCCAGGGCGCGTGCCAGGCGCGCCTCGTAGCGTTGCAGTGTGGCTTCGCAGGCTTGATCGCCAGCGGCGGCGCGCGCGATGATTTGCGGCGGATCGAAGTCCGCACCGGCAACGCGCAGATGATCGGCGCGCATCCCTGGTCCGCTGAGAAAAGTTTCGACGCAACCAGCATGCCCGCAATAACACGGTGGCATGTCGTAAATCTCTCCCGGTAGTGGATTGTGACCCCACTCGCCAGCGATGGCATTGGCACCCGTGAGCACACGGCCATGAATGACGATACCACCACCCACGCCCGTACCGAGAATTACGCCGAACACCGTTGCGGCACCAGCGGCCGCACCATCAACGGCCTCCGAAAGCGCAAAACAATTGGCGTCGTTGGCCAGCCGTATCTCGCGTTGCAAAGCATCCTGCAAATCGTCCAGCAAGGGCTTGCCGTTCAACCAGGTCGAGTTGGCATTCTTGACGCACCCGGTGACAGCCGACAGCGCGCCGGGAATGCCGATACCCAGCGTGCCGCGCATTTGTAGATCGGCTTCGGCATCACGCACCAGCGCCACGACTGCCGCCAGCGTTGCTGCATAGTTGCCTTGTGGCGATGCCACACGGTGGCGCAACAGTTCAGCGCCATCGTCGCCGAGTGCGACGATCTCGATCTTCGTGCCGCCGAGGTCAACGCCGAAACGCATGATTTCCGGGTTATCTGCGATCTGCGGCAAGCATCGCCTTCATCAGCGGCCGAGCTTGCTGACGGTATCGAAATACACGGCTGTGGCTTCTTCGCGCGACGAGGCGGCGACGCCCATCTCGCGCAGCAGACCGTCGTGGATGCCATACACCCAGCCATGCACCGACAGCTTTTGCCCACGCATCCAGGCGTCCTGCACCAGCGTCGTCTGGCAGACATTGGCCATTTGCTCGATGACGTTGAGTTCGCAAAGACGATCGAGGCGCAGTTCGTGTGGCGTTGCAGCGAGCACGCCGCGATGCTTGTCGCGCACATCCTGAATATGCCGCAACCAGTTGTCGATCAGACCGTGACGCTCATCTTCCATGGCCGCACGCACGCCGCCACAGCCATAGTGGCCGACAACGATGATGTGACGCACCTTCAGCACATCGACGGCGAACTGCATGACCGACAGGCAATTCAGGTCGCTATGCACCACCAGGTTGCCGACATTGCGATGGACGAACACCTCGCCCGGCGCAAGACCGGTGATCTGATTGGCCGGTACGCGGCTGTCGGAACAGCCGATCCACAGATATTCCGGCGATTGCAGGGCCGCCAGACGGCTGAAGAATTGCGGATCCTCGGCACGCAGGTGCTCGGCCCAGGCGCGATTGTTTTCAAGCAGGTGCGTAAGTGGCATAACGCTCTTTCCGGTGTCTCGTATTTTAAAAATTTTTATCTGGCATGGTCAGGCGTTTGCGTGATGGCCAGACCGCTGCTGCTGCCATTGATCGCCTTGCGAATATCGAAGCGAAAATTGTGTACCGTGGCGCCGGCAACATGCAAGCTGCCGATGCGCAGCGTACCACGCAGATCGAGATGCTCCAACAGCGCGGGATCGAACGAAGTATCGCTCCTGCGACCAGTCGACGCCGGCAGATAGCGGTCGGCATCGAAGCGATCGATATCGAGATCAACAGCGGCCGATAATGGTGTGATTTTCATGATATTGATATCGGCAGTAATGCGGCTGTCGGCAAATTGTCCAGTGAGTTTACCTTCGGCTGTCTGCCGCATGAAATCGCCGCGCAGATTGCCGGAGAATGACAGCGGTGGCAAAGGTGGTTGCATGCCGGTGAAGGACATCTCACCAGTAATTTTTTCCAGTTGCAGCGTTCGCGCCGCATGGTTGAAGACAATCGGCGTATCGATCCTGCCGGCAAGCCGTGTGGCGCCAATCATGGTTGAAAATTGGGCGTCGAGCTGATCAATGGTGAAGCGTGGCGTCGGCAAATCGAGATCGAAATCGTAGCGGGTCTGCAACTTGATATTGATGTCATTCGTCTGTGGCGCTTGCAGCCGCGCCGAAAATTCCAGCGTATCGTTTGTCGCATTGGCAAGCCGTCCGGTGTCCAGTTGGATGGCACTCAGCGTCGCGTGTCGGGCAGCGGCCTCGTCAAACCAGCTGAGTTCGCCATCGGTAATCCGTGCGGCAGCAATGGAAAATTTCGGCAGTGGCTTGTCGTGTCCGTCTGAAGCAAGCAAATCGTCGATATTCAGCGTGCCGTCCGGATGCCGTACCAACCTTACCTTGGGGCCGATCAATTCGATCCGTTCGAGAACAATCTGCTGCGACAACAGTGGCCACAGATGCAACGAAGCCTGCGCGCCATCGAATGTGGCGAAGGTTTGTGTGGCATTGCGTTCGGATAGCGAGACATGGCCAATATGCAGATCGATAGCCGGCGTCATGGAGAACGACCATGACAAATCGCCATCGATGGCAAGGGTGCGCTGCCTGCTCTCCAGCACGATCCGGCTCAGGTAGTTTTTGACGAACGGTGTATTGCTGCTCATCATCAGCAGAGTCGCGCCGAGCAGTAGCAGAACGAAGCCGGCACCAACGGCGATGGCAAGATACTTGAGAGACTTCTGCGCAAATCTCGAACGTATCATTCCTTTAAGCTCCTGCAAGTAGCGCCACAGAAATATCAGCGGGCGGCGTCTCAGCGCGTAAAATGCGACCGGTTGCCATCATCATGAAAAAGGAGCAGCACATGAGCATCGTCAGTGAATTCAAGGAATTTGCCGTCAAGGGTAGTGTCGTCGATCTGGCAGTTGGCGTAATCATCGGCGGTGCATTCGGCAAGATCGTCGATTCAATGGTTGGCGACCTTGTCATGCCCGTCGTCGGACGCATTATCGGCGGTCTCGACTTCACCAACTATTTTATTGCCTTGAAGGATATCCCGCCGGGTGTGGCAATGACCCTCGCCGAAGTCAAGAAAGCCGGTATTCCGGTCTTCGCTTATGGCAACTTCCTGACCATCGCAATTAACTTCACCATCCTCGCCTTCATCATCTTCCTGATGGTCAAGCAGATCAATCGCCTCAAGCGCGAAGAAACAGCCATCCCGGCAGCACCGCCACCTACATCCGAAGACGTACTGCTGTTGCGCGAAATACGCGACGCCCTGAAAAAGCCATCCGCCTGATCGCCGCTTTAAGCCTGGTCGCCAACGAAGGGGTTGTAGCGCCGCTCCTCGCCGAAGGTCGACATCGGCCCGTGGCCAGGGATGAAACTGACATCATCACCGAGCGGCCAGAGCTTGTTGCGGATCGAACTGATCAGCGTGGCGTGATCGCCGCCCGGCAGGTCGGTACGGCCGATCGAGCCCTGAAACAACACATCGCCAACCATCGCCAATCGCGATGGCGCATGGAAAAACACCACGTGGCCGGGCGTGTGGCCGGGGCAGTACAGAACCTCCAGCGTCAAGTTACCGAAACTCACTGTGTCACCGTCGTTCAACCAGCGATCGGGCGTGAACGCCGCCGCCGGGCCGAGACCGAACATACGACCCTGATGGGCCAGTTGATCAATCCAGAACTGGTCTTCCTGCTGCGGCCCCTCGATTGGAATGTGCAGGCGCTCAGCGAGCTCGGCCGTACCACCGGCATGATCGATATGGCCGTGTGTCAGCAGAATTTTCACGATGCTGACCCCGGCCTGTGCGGCAGCCGCAAGTATTTGCTCGATGTCACCACCTGGATCAACGACAGCTGCCTGCAGGGTTTCCTCGCACCAGAGCAATGAGCAATTCTGCTGGAATGGCGTGACAGGGATGATTTTGTATTTCATGATGAAGGAACGGAATTTGATCGGGCGGCAACAGCCCGGGAATAAGATCGTGGCAATGCGGACGATTCTACCGTCAAATACATGTCGGCAACCATGGTGATCACCATGGTTGAGTGGTGCGCAGAAAAATGGTATTTGCATTTTTTGTATTTCAATACCCATGAATAAATCATGGCTATCTCCACGCCCAGTGCATGTTTGCATTGCACACGATATTCATTGCTCAGTGCAAACTTGCGTTAGACTTGAAACAGTTTTATGGATGGAATTGATCCGATGAAGGAGAAAGCAGTGGACCAAAAAATGATTTGCCTCATCAGGCCGCCATCGGTTGAATGCTTTCGATTTGCGAGTACATCGATCACGCCGCCGCTCGGCCTGGCCTATGTTGCCGGCGCGTTGCAGGCGGCCGGCCGCAAGATGGCGATTCTTGATGCAGTCGCGGAATGTCCTGAAGGAATGACGCGCTACTACAAAGGCTACCTGGTCGGCTTGACGCTTGAGGAAGTGGCTGCACGCATTCCCCCGGATGCATCGATCGTTGGCATCACAGTGATCTTTACCCATGAGTGGCCCGGCATCGTGCATCTGGTCGACCTGATCAAGCAGCGACGGCCGGAGTTGACCGTGATTCTCGGCGGCGAACACATCTCGGCGATGCCGGAGTTCTGCCTTGCAACCTCGAAAGCCGACATCCTGGTGCTCGGCGAAGGCGAGGAAACCATTGTGGAACTGGCCGAGGCCCTCGATACCGGACGTCCACTAAACGAAATCGACGGCCTGGCGTTTCGTGACCACGCGCAGATCGTCGTGAACAAACGGCGCAAACGTATGGCCGAAGTCGACAATCTGGCGCCCCCGGCGTGGGAAATGTTTGACTTGAAGACCTACCACGATCACCGCTATGTTGGCGGGATCTACTCGGAATCCCTGACCATTCCTGTTCTGGCTACACGTGGCTGCCCGTTTCAGTGCACTTACTGCTCCGCACCAAACATGTGGACGCCGCGCTGGGACCCACGCGACCCTATCAAGGTGGTGGATGAAATCGAGGGTTATATGCGCAAGTACGGGGCCGCAAATTTCCCGTTTCAGGACCTGACTGCGATCATTCAAAAGGAATGGATCGTGACGTTTTGCGAGGAGGTCCTTCGCCGCAACCTGAAGTTCATCTGGCAATTCCCGACAGGAACCCGCGCCGAAGCGGTGGACAACGAAGTTGCAGAACTCCTCTTCAAGACGGGCATGATCAACATGGCCTACGCCCCCGAATCCGGATCGGAGACGACGCGCAAATTGATCAAGAAAAAAATGCGCACGGACAGTTTTTTTGAAAGCCTCCGGGCGGCGGTCAAGGCGAAGCTCAACGTGATGGCCTTCATGGTGGTCGGCTTTCCGCATGACACCCGCGAGCACATCATGGAGAACATGGAATTCATCGACCGGATGGCAGCCGAGGGCCTAACCGACATGTCGGTCGGCTTTTACATGGCGCTGCCAG
This sequence comes from Rhodocyclaceae bacterium, assembly GCA_035426125.1. Taxonomy (GTDB): domain Bacteria; phylum Pseudomonadota; class Gammaproteobacteria; order Burkholderiales; family Rhodocyclaceae; genus Sterolibacterium. The sequence goes on along the minus strand of DAOLZE010000010.1, from coordinate 12,281 downwards.
GAACCGCACTGTTCTACAGCCTCTACGATGCCGGCAGGATCAAGATCGATCGTGAGTATTTCACACACATCCTTCACGCGACGACACTCTGGCCGGCGCATACGTACTCTGACATGAGCAAGCTGGCGCTGGCGACACTGAAAATTCGCTTGTTGCTGAGATTCTATGGGGCGAAACGCAGCTCCTCGAAAAGTGCGCCACTGCTCACCTTCCTGCGTCGTGCGCTCAGCGGCCTGTTCGATGGCGGCTCACACGGATCGAAACTGGAAACGGCCTTTCGCAACGGGGTGAAAAGTGCCTGGGACACGATCCGGGCGCAGTTCAAGCCAGCCTGGCTACCGAAGCGAAAAGAGGCGCAGATGTTCGAGAATTGGGAAGCCATCTATCGCGAGCTACGCCGGGCCAAGCTGGCCGATGGGCTCATCCAGCAACTGCCCGCCGACACCAGCAAACTGCACCTGTCAAATTACGTACCCATGTTGCATGCAGACCATCGGAATGCACGCAGTTTCAACATTCCGTCCGTTTAGCCAGATAGCTAGATTGTCTGGTTTTTTAGATGCTCGACACGTACCAATCATCCGTTACCTCTGATCTTGGTGATGCAGCCCAGGATCGGATCAATATCCGGAAAGGAAGAGGGTAGTGCATCAAAAAAAGATTTGTCTGATCAAGCCGCCATCGGTCGAATGTTTCCGCTTTGCCGGATCGACGATCATGCCCCCGCTCGGCCTGGCCTACATCGCCGGCGCCTTGCAGGCGGCTGGCCATCAGGTGACGGTGATCGATTCGGTGACCTCAAGTCCCGATACGATGACCCGCTACTACAAGGGCTATCTGATCGGACTACCGCTCGCAGAAGTGGCGGCGCGCATCCCGCTGGAAACGGCGATCGTCGGTATCACAGTGGTCTTTACCCACGAGTGGCCGGAGATCGTGCATCTGATTGATCTGATCAAGCAACGACGCCCAGATTTGACCGTGATCATCGGCGGGGAACATGCCACGGCGATGGCAGAGTTCTGCCTGTCCACCTCAAAAGCCGACATTGTGGTGCTTGGTGAGGGCGAAGAAACTATTGTCGAGCTGGTCGACGCCCTCGAAACCGGTCGTTCACTTACCGAAATCGATGGCCTGGCATTTCACGACCGGGATCATGAGCAAATCATCGTGAACAAGCGGCGGATGCGCATGACCGAAATCGATAGTCTGACTCCTCCAGCGTGGGATATGTTTGACCTGAAGACTTATCACGACCGTCGTTATGAGGGGTGCATGCACTCAGCATCCCTGAGCGTGCCTATTCTGGCGACGCGCGGCTGCCCGTATCAGTGCACCTACTGTTCTTCTGCAAACATGTGGACGCTGCGCTGGATCCCGCGCGATCCGATCAAGGTGGTGGATGAAATCGAGGGATACATGCGCAAGTACGGCGCTGGGAATTTCCCGCTCCAGGATCTGACCGCGATCATCAAGAAGGACTGGATTGTCACCTTCTGCAAGGAAATCTTGCGCCGTCAGTTGAAAATTGTCTGGCAATTACCGGTCGGTACTCGCGTCGAATCCGTGGATGACGAGGTGGCCATACTTCTTCACGAGTCCGGAATGATCAATATGGCTTATGCGCCCGAATCCGGATCGGAAATGACGCGTAAGCTGATCAAGAAAAAGATGCGCACCGATAGTTTTTTCGACAGCCTGCGAGCGGCAGTTGGGGCTAAGCTCAACGTGATGTGTTATGTGGTGCTCGGCTTTCCACACGACACCCGCGAGCACATCATGGAGAATATGAAGTTTGTCGACCAAATGGTGGCCGAAGGCATGACTGACGTTTCTGTCGGCTTTTTTATGGCCCTGCCGGGCAGTGAAATGTTCTACAGCCTCTACGATGCCGGCAAGATCAAGATCGGCCGCGCGTATTTCTGCCACATGCTCCACAGCCTCGCCCTCTGGCCAGCACAAAGTTACACCGAGAACCTGAGCTGTTTCGATCTGGCAATGCTGAAGATGCGCATTCTCCTGAGGTTCTACGGGGCACGACGCAGCCCTACTGAAAGAGCACCTCTGTTCTTTGCCATACTGCGCGCGCTCAGTGGGCTATTCGGCAGCGGCTCTCACAATTCCAAGCTGCAAACGGCCTTTCGCAACGGCGTAAAAAGTGCGTATGACTCAATCCGGGCGCGCTTCAAGCCGGCGTGGCTACCGCGTCAGGAGGAAGCGCGCATGTTCGAGAACTGGGAAGCCATCTACCGCGAACTCCGCCGCACCAAGCTGGCCGACGGCCTCATCCAGCAACTTCCCGCCGACACCAGCAAGCTGCACCTGTCGAATTACGTACCCATGCTGCAAGCCGATCACAGGAATGCACGCAGCTTCAATCTTCCGTCGATGTAGCCTGGATTGTTTACTATTCACGGTTAACCACACTGTTATATGCGGCATAAAATGAAAACAGGTATCTGGGGATGGAGAGAATAATGAATCAAAAGATGATTTGCCTGATCAAACCACCCGCGGTCGAGTGCTTTCGGTTAGCCCCTGCAACATTCAAGATTTCACCACCGCTTGGTTTGGCCTACATCGCTGGCGCGTTGCAGGCGGCAGGTCGCAGGGTAACGGTGATTGATTCAGTCGCAGAAAGCCCCGGAGAGATGACTCGCTACTACAAGGGCTACCTGATTGGACTCCCACTCGCCGAAGTGGCGGCACGCATTCCTGCTGACGCCTCGCTCGTCGGCATTTCCGTGATCTTCACTCACGAGTGGCCGGAGATCGTCCATCTGATCGATCTGATCAAGCAGCGGCATCCGGATCTGACGGTGGTTCTTGGCGGCGAACACATCACGGCGATGCCGGAGTTCTGTCTGTCCACCTCAAAAGCCGACATCCTGGTACTCGGCGAAGGTGAGGAGACCATCATCGAACTCGCCGATGCCCTGGAGACGGGACGGCCACTTGACGAAATTGACGGGCTGGCGTTTCGCGATCGCGACCACAACCGGATCATTGTGAACCAGCGGCGTAAACGCATGACCGAAGTCGACACTCTGGCGAGTCCGGCGTGGGATCTATTTGACCTGAAGACCTATCACGAGCAGCGCTATGTCGGTGGCATTTTCTCGGCATCGCTCAGCGTACCCATTCTGGCGACGCGTGGCTGTCCATATCAGTGCACCTACTGCTCGGCACCGAACATGTGGACCCCACGCTGGGATCCACGTGATCCGGTCAAGGTGGTCGATGAAATCGAGGGGTACATCCATAAATACGGCGCAGGAAATTTCCCGCTCCAGGATCTGACTGCAATTATTAAGAAAGACTGGGTTGTCACCTTCTGCCAGGAAATCCTGCGCCGCAATCTAAAGATTACCTGGCAACTGCCAACCGGCACGCGCGCCGAAGCAATCGACGAAGAGGTGGCGCAACTGCTCTTCAAGTCCGGCATGATCAACATGGCCTACGCCCCCGAATCAGGATCGGAGACGACGCGCAAGTTGATCAAGAAAAAAATGCATACGGATCGTCTGTTTGAAAGTCTCCGGGCGGCGGTCTCGGCAAAGCTCAACGTAGTGGCCTTCCTGGTGGTGGGCTTCCCGCACGACACGCGCGAGCATCTGATGGAGAACATGCCCTTTCTCGATCAGCTCGCTGCCGAGGGCCTGACCGACGTTTCGGTCGGCTTTTACATGGCGCTGCCGGGGACCGAACTGTTCTACAGTCTGTATGATGCTGGCAAGATCCGGATCAACCGCGAATATTTCAGCCACATCCTCCACAGTGCCATGCTCTGGCCGGCACAAAGCTATTCGGAAAACTTGAGTCGTTTCGCTCAGGCAGCGATGAAGATGCGCATTTTCCTGAGATTCTACGGGGCACGGCGCAGCTCCACGGAGCGTGCGCCATTGCTCCTTGCCCTGCTCCGGACGCTCAAAGGACTGTTCAACACCGGCGCGCGTAAAACCAAGCTGCAAATGGCGTTTCGCAACGGTACGAAAAGTACGTATGACATCATCAAAACACGGATCAAGCCGGGCTGGATCACACAGGAGGAGGAGTTGCGAATGTTCAAAAATTGGGAGACGATCTATCGCGAGATCCGCCGCGCCAAACTGGCCGAAGGTCTCATCCAGCAACTTCCCATCGACACCAGCAAGTTGCACCTGTCAAACTATGTGCCCACACTACACGCAGACCACAGGAACGCACGTAGCTTCAACCTTCCTTCTGCAACCGCCGTTGCTCCATCCACACCGGCTTCCGTACAGTAAGCCCGCTTTCAGTACTGCCCGGCGGTGATATACTTTTCCTCTGACTTATCGCCGGAAGTCGTGCAAACCTAGATGCCAGTTCAACAACCTTGCGCTCCTGTCTGGGCGGCACTTGCGCTCGCCTTGCTGCTCTTCTGTTTTTACAACCTCAATTTCCGCTTTGGCGACTCACCAGACACGATTCCGGCGACCGTGCTTCCGGCCAGCATTCTTGCCGAAGGTACTTTCAACCTGGACAGATCTCGCTCCCTGCTTGCCAACAACGACAACGCACTGGATATCTGTCTGAAATATTTCAACAGTATCCAGGAACGTAACGGACATCTGGTGTCCAGCTATCCTCCAGGAGCCGGTATCATGGCAGTGCCGGTTTACGCAATCGCAAAATACTCAGGCCACCTGAAGCAATGGTATCAATACCGGCTTAGCGGAAAAATTGCGGCTTCGTTGATGGTTGCGCTTTCCGCTGTATTTATATTTCTTGCGCTCAGCCTAACCATCGAAACCAGGGCTGCCTGGATGATTGCTCTCTTTTACGGACTGGGAACATCCGCATGGTCCGTCTCCAGCCAAGCACTCTGGCAACACGGCCCAAGTGCTCTGTGCCTGGCGATCGCAACCTATGCACTGTACCGCCAGGAGTGTAGGCCCTCCAATTTGCTGGCAGCCGTGGCTGGTTTGTTTCTCGGCATGGCAGTATTTTGTCGCATGACCAATTTTATTCCGGCCGGCGCCTTGACGCTGTTCATGCTGTTCCATCAACGCAAGTATCTGCCGGCCTATCTGTTGCCCCTTCTTTGTATGGCAGGGATCATCGCTTATTACAATCTCAGCACCTTCGGCGATCTGAAGGGAGGCGCCGGGGTACTTTTGGCTTCCAAGGTTCATGGCTGGCGCCAGGTGCCCCCCGCTCTCTCCATTTTCTTTTCACATCCCGTCGGACAAGGACTCGCCGATGTTCTACTGAGCCCCAGCCGCGGCCTGTTGATCTATAGCCCGTTCGTTGTATTTGGAGTAATTTCTTCAATTTATATGGTGTTTAATCCAAAATCTGCACTGGATCGCTACCTGATTCTCTGGTTCGTTCTTGCCAGCATCCTTCTAGCTAAGAATCTCCTGTGGTGGGGTGGCGCGACCTATGGCCCCCGCTATTATGGAGAAACCTGTGTGGCATTAACCATGCTAACCGGGACGGCCTGGCCCACCATCAAGCGCCATAAAATTCTGCTGGCAACCTTCATTCTCAGTGGAGCGGTGAGCATGGTCATTCATGGGATCGGCGCATTCTTCGCGCCCTGCGGCTGGGAGCTTACGCCGGTGCCCAATGACTACAAACCTGAACGTCATTGGGATTGGCATGACACTGAAATCATGCGCTGTGCCAGCTCTGGAATCATGAATGGCATCAAACCACCGGACATCCTGCTGCTGTGGAATCACGGCAATGGTAAGTAAATGAAATGGCCATAGCGGATTATCTGGCGATTGCCCGCCCGAACCACTGGTTCAAGAACATCTTCATGTTGCCGGGCATCGTGATTGCTCTGGTGGTGACGCACAGCCCCCTATCTGCACAGCTGGGTTTCAATATTGGTCTGGCGGTCATCGCAACATGTCTGCTGGCCTCTGCAAACTACACCATCAACGAATGGCTGGATGCAAAAACCGACCTGCATCATGCGATGAAAAAGAACCGTCCTTCGGTTCTCGGCAATGTCCGTGCGCACTGGGTGTATGTCCAGTGGTTTGTATTGTCGGCAGCGGGAATCGTCATCGCCTCCAGAATCAACGGGCTGTTTTTATATACATCGATTATTTTTGTGGTGATGGGAATTCTCTACAACGTCCCACCGGTTCGCACAAAAGATCGGCAATATCTTGATGTCCTGACGGAGGCAGTCAACAACCCGATCCGTCTGGTGCTCGGTTGGTGCGTCATCGTCGGCAACGTACTGCCGCCATCCTCGATCCTGCTCACCTACTGGATGGCCGGTGCATTCCTGATGGCTATCAAGCGCTACTCCGAACTCCGCTTTATCGACAACCCTACCCAGGCTAGTCTCTACCGCAAATCGTTCATTCACTACAGCGAAGAAACGCTTCTGCTTTCGGCATTTTTCTACGCCCTGACCGCATCGTTCCTGCTCGGCGTATTTCTTATCAAATATCGTGTCGAATTCATACTGAGCATCCCCTTCGTTTCGGTGTTGTTTGTCTGGTATCTGTATATGGGTATGCGCGACGAGTCGATCGCCCAATCCCCGGAAAAACTCTATCAGCAGAAGGGCTTCGTTGCGTTCGTGCTTTCCCTGATGGTTCTGCTGATCCTGCTTTCCTTTATCAACATCCCCTGGCTGAATATTCTTCTGCATCCGGTCATATTATGAGTCAAAGCGGTCTCCGTGGCTGACGCTTCCTGCCCCTGCAGGCTTTGCCGGAGCACGCGTACCCGCCTCATCAAGCGCGGAAACTTCGGTATCGAATTGAACGCAGAACACTTCCGCATCACCGATGCGGACTACGGCATCACCGCAGATATTTACCAATGCGGCGATTGTCAGTTTCGTTTTTGCCCAACGCTCCGCAATGTAACCGCATTTTATGAAGATATGGCGGATGTCGCATACGAGGCCACACGTCACGAGCGCGCCTTGCAGACACGCGACATCCTGGCGCTGGCCAGAAAATACAAGAATGGCGGAAGACTGCTCGACGTGGGCGCCGGCAGCGGAATACTGGTAGAGCAGGCAAAGGATTTTTCCTTCACACCCCTCGGGATAGAACCATCAAAGTCACTGAGCAACATCGCACAGACCCTGGGGCTACCGGTCATTACAGGCGTATTGCCCCAACCATCCTTCGCAAATGCATTTGATGTCGTAACGCTGATCGATGTAATCGAACATGTGGAAGCGCCATGCACGCTAATGCACGAAGTCGCCAACTGCATGGCAGATGATGCTATTTGCATCATTGTGACGCCGGATGTCGGCTCGCTCGCAGCACATTTGATGGGACATCGCTGGTGGCATTACCGTCTTGCGCACATCGGCTATTTCAACCGGCACAGCCTGGCCTGGCTGGTCCACGCTTCCGGAATGAAAATTACGGCGACCTGCCGGCCCGGCTGGCATTTTCCCGCGAGTTACCTGATCAGGCGGGTTATGCGCTATTTTCCGGCATTCATGCGCTTCGATCCGCCGACATGGACGGACGACATCAGGATTCCGCTGAATCTGCTGGATTCCATGCTGGTTATCTGCAAAAAGGAAGCATGAGATCGGCCGTCGGATGGCCATCACCGATGAATTCGCACCGACCGGAATTACCCACCACTTGACCCAGATCAACACCTTTTCCGGCGTTGCCGCTTACATTGGCGGGTCGCATTTTTCGGAGCTCGCATGTCCGCTCAAGCCTCTATGGAACTCGTCTGCCCGGCCGGCAGTCTGCCGGCGCTGAAGGCCGCCATCGATCATGGTGCCGATTGCGTGTATCTCGGTTTCCGCGACGACACCAACGCGCGCAATTTCAATGGTCTCAACTTTGACGACACGGCGCTGACCGAAGGTCTGCGCTACGCGCATGAACGCGGTCGCAAAGTGTTGCTGGCGCTGAACACCTATCCACAGGCGGGTAACTGGACACGCTGGACCGGCGCTGTCGACCGTGCGGCAAAAGCCGGCATCGACGCCATCATTCTCGCCGATCCGGGCCTCATGGACTACGCCAATCGCGTGCATCCGCAGTTGCGCCTGCATCTCTCGGTGCAGGGCTCGGCGACCAGCTACGAGGCTATCAATTTCTACCGCGAACGCTTTGGCGTGCAGCGTGCCGTTCTGCCACGCGTCCTATCCATGGCGCAAGTCGCGCAAGTGATCGCTAACACCGATGTTGAAATCGAAGTGTTCGGCTTCGGCGGACTGTGCGTGATGGTCGAGGGCCGCTGTTCGCTGTCGGCCTACGCAACCGGCACCTCGCCGAACTGCAACGGCGCCTGCTCACCGGCCAAGAGTGTGCGCTGGGAACAAACCGACACCGGCATGGAAACGCGCCTCAACGGCATTCTCATCGACCGCTATGCCGACGACGAGCGCGCCGGCTATCCGACGCTGTGCAAAGGCCGTTTCGCGGTGGAGGAGGAAACCTATTACGCGATCGAGGAGCCGACCAGCCTGAACACGCTGGAACTGCTGCCGCAGCTCATGGAGAGCGGAGTGCGTGCCATCAAGATCGAGGGGCGCCAGCGCAGCGTTGCCTATGTTACGGAAGTCACCCAAGTCTGGCGCGAGGCGATTGATGTCTGTCGCCGCGATCCAGCACATTTCACGCCGCATCCGGCGTGGATGACAGCGCTCAATAAAGTCTCCGAGGGCCAGTCACACACCCTCGGTGCCTACAACCGGCCGTGGAAGTAATCACATGAAGCTGTCATTGGGGCCGATTCTCACCTACTGGCCGCGTCAACGCGTCTTCGATTTTTACGAAGAGATGGCCGCACAGCCGGTGGATATTGTTTATCTCGGCGAAACCGTCTGCTCGCGACGCCACGAACTGCGTCTCGACGACTGGCTTGATGTCGCCGGGCGGCTCGCCGACGCCGGCAAACAGGTGGTGCTGTCCTCTCAGACGCTGATCGAATCCGAATCCGACCTGAAGACCTTGCGCCGGATTGTTGACAGCACCGGCGACGGCCGCTTCACTGTCGAAGCCAACGATATGGGTGCGGTACGCCTGCTCGCCGGAAAAAAACTGCCCTTCGTTGCCGGCCCGACGCTCAATATCTTCAACGCAGAAACCCTGCGCATCCTCGCTGAATCCGGCGCGACGCGCTGGGTGATGCCGCCCGAGATTGCTGCCGATCTGCTGTCCACATTGCTGGAAAAGGCGCCGGCCAATATCGAGACCGAAGTTTTCGCCCACGGCAGGCTGCCGCTCGCCTACTCGGCGCGCTGCTTTACGGCGCGGCGCTTCAACCTGCAGAAGGACACCTGCGAATTTCGCTGCATCGACTTCCCCGACGGCATGGCACTGGCAACGCGCGAAGGTGAACCTTTCCTGACGCTGAACGGCACCCAGACGCAATCGGCAAAAATTTATAATCTGCTCCTCGAATTACCGCGCCTGATCGACATGAACATCGCCGTCGCACGCATCAGCCCGCAGGCGGAACATACCGGCGACATCATCCATCTGTTCCGCCGCTGTCTCGAAGGCACGCTGACGCCCCAGGTGGCCTGGCAGGAAACCCGGCAACTGCTCACCATTGAAACCTGCAATGGTTTCTGGCATGGCAAGCCGGGACTCGATCAGGTGATGGTCGCGTAGGATAAAGGGATGGGCTGCGCCCAGCCAACTTCACTGTTGTTTCCGCTGCGGGGAATGACATAATGAGAAACCTTATCAGGCACTTTTCGAAAGCACCCCCATGAAACTGCCCGACTTTACTCTGCCGACGCCCTTCACCCGTATCGGGCAACGCCTGCCGCAATTGCCGCCGACACTGCTGCTGACGAGTACGCTGAACCTCGCGCTCGACCGCCTGCTGCCGCGCGAACATCTCGAAACACTGATCGGCAAGCGCCTGATGATCCGCGTCCGCGATGCCGGTCTTGCGTTGCGCTTTACCTATGGCAAGCGCGGATTTTTTCCAAGCTTCGATCCGCGCACGCCCGATCTGACGATCTCTGCCCGGGCGCGGGATTTTCTCGCCCTGATGGCGCGTGAGGAAGATGCCGACACGCTGTTCTTCAGCCGTCGCCTGCAGATGGAAGGCGAAACCGAACTCGGCCTGCAAGTCAAAAACACTCTCGACGCCATCGATTTAACACAACTCGATCTGCGGCAGAGCGGTCCGGTTCAGGCATTCCAGCAGTTGCACCGGATGCTCGGCGGATCTCGTCACATCGACGCCACCGGCGCCTGATGCTTCCCGCATAACAGACACAACAAGCGCAACACGACTCGCTTGCAACAGCGCAGCGTACCGCCCCCCCATCTGCCGCTATATCTTGCAGCGGCCTACACCCTGCTGGTGATCTACGCCAGCCTGTACCCATTCACCGGCTGGCATGACAACGGCGTCTCACCGACGGATTTTCTCTTCGCCGTCTGGCCACGCTACTGGACGAGCTTCGATCTCGTTACCAACATCCTCGCCTACATGCCATTGGGATTCATTTGGGTCCCCGCGCTGCAACCGCGATATGGCCGTCTGCTGTCGGTATTTCTGGCTACGCTGCTCGGCTGCTGCCTGAGCCTGTCGCTGGAAACGTTGCAAAACTTCCTGCCGACGCGCGTCGCCTCGAACCTCGACCTGGCCAGCAACTGTCTCGGCGTGCTGCTCGGTGCACTGATCGGCACACGCTGGGGCGCCGAACTGCTTGATGGCGGACGTCTCCATACACTCAGCAAGCGCCTGATCGGCGACGGCCCAATGGCCAACAGTGGACTGGTTCTGCTGGCGCTGTGGTTACTGACCCAGCTCAATCCGGAAATCATTCTCTTTGGCAACGGCGACCTGCGTGACGTACTGGCCACGCTCCTCACGACCGAACCACTGCCCTACTCTGCGGAGCATTTCCCCTGGCTCGAGGCCGGTGTCACGGCAAGCAATACGCTGGCAGTCGGCTTGATCTGTACATGCCTGCTGCGCGAGCGCCGTCTCCAGCTTGCTGTGGCACTCTTCATCACCGCACTGCTGGTAAAAAGTTTTTCGCTGACGATCCTTGTCAGCAACATCGATCTGACCTGGATGACGTTCGGCAGCCTCGTCGGTCTCGGCGGCGGCCTGCTGCTCTGGTTAATCATCAGCTTTTTGCCGCGCCTGCTGCAGCAGGCGCTGGCTGCGCTGGCACTGATGCTGGCCACGACGCTCGTCAATCTGGTTCCGGAAAATCCCTATCTTGCCGCCACGCTGCAAGTCTGGCAGCAGGGGCACTTTCTCAACTTCAACGGCCTGACGCGGCTGACTTCGGCGCTGTGGCCCTTCCTCGCCCTGCCCTGGCTGATGCTGCTGCGCCAGAATGCCCCGGAGAAATCATGACTATCTCATCATCAAACAACGGGCTTCTCGATCTGCGCGACACTCTGCGCGAATTCGCTACGGCGCGCGGCTGGCGCCAGTACCACACGCCGAAGAACCTCGCCATGGCACTGATCGTTGAAGCTGCCGAACTCGTCGAGCATTTCCAGTGGGCCACGCCCGAAGAGAGTTGCACCCTGCCGCCGGAAAAAACCGCTGCCGTACGCGAAGAAGTCGCTGACGTGCTGATCTATCTGATCGAAATGGCCGATACACTGGACATTGACCTGATCGCCGCCGCACGCGACAAGATCGCAAAGAACGCTCTCAAGTATCCGCTACCCGGCATCTGAGTAGACAATCGCGCAGCCCTCTGCCCGCCGACTGCGCACTGATGCATATGTTAAACTCGCCCGCCATTGAGAAAGTATGATTGCCGGATGCTCTTCGAGCATTCTTCATCTGAACCTGCCGCTACATTCTCCACAACCCACCCGTGAATTTCCCGATGGATATCGTCCCCCTGATTCACGCATTAATCCTCGGCATCGTTGAGGGGCTCACCGAGTTCCTGCCGGTTTCCAGCACAGGCCATCTGATTCTGGTCGGCGACCTGATTCATTTCAACGACGAAAAGGGCAAGGTGTTTGAAATCGTCATCCAGTTCGGTGCGATTCTCGCCGTGGTCTGGGAATATCGCGTGAGGATTTTCAAGGTTGTTATGGGACTGCGCAGCGATCGCACTTCCCAGCGCCTTGTACTCAACCTGGTCGCCGCCTTCATGCCGGCGGCGATTCTTGGTCTGCTCTTCAGCAAGGCCATCAAGACGTATTTGTTCCAGCCGATTCCGGTGGCTACAGCCTTCATCATCGGCGCCTTCATCATTCTCTGGGCCGAAAAACGCAAGCACCGTATCCGTGTCGACAATGTCGACGAATTGCGTATCGGCGATGCCTTCAAGATCGGTTTGGCGCAGTCGCTGGCGCTGA
>DAOLZE010000009.1:0-23205 GCA_035426125.1 Rhodocyclaceae bacterium | reverse complement strand
ATATCGCCAAAAGCCACGATGCCCTGCTAGGTGGTGGCGCACTCTTCGCCATGGGACTCGGCATGGGGTTGCCACTGATTCTCATCGGTACCTCGGCACGCCATCTGCTGCCAAAACCCGGGCCGTGGATGGAAGCAGTCAACAAGTTCTTCGGTGTACTTCTGCTCGGCGTAGCGATCTCGCTGGTCTCGCCGGTCGTCCCCGCCGTGGCGCAAATGCTGGCATGGGCTGCCCTGCTGATATTTTCGGCGATCTATCTGCACGCACTCGACCCGCTGCCGGTGCATACACGCGGCTGGCAAAAACTCGGCAAAGGACTCGGCGTGATTGCACTGCTTAGTGGAGCGGCGCTACTGCTTGGCGCCCTTGGTGGCAGCCGCGATCCATGGCAACCACTGTCCTTTTTACGTAGCGCGGCGACATCTGCTTCGGCAGACAACACCGGCCACGGTGCAGTCAAATTCGTGCGGGTGAAATCGATTGAGGAACTCAATGCGCGCGTCAAAAGTGCCGGGCGGCCGGTGATGCTTGATTTCTATGCCGACTGGTGCGCCTCGTGCAAGGAGATGGAGCGCATGACTTTCAGCGACCCGGCGGTGATCGAACGCCTGAATAAAATGCTTCTGCTGCAGGTGGATGTCACCGACAACAGCGATGATGACAAGGCGCTGCTCAAGCACTTCGACCTGTTCGGTCCACCTGGTATCATTTTTTTCGATGCCAAAGGTCAGGAAATTTCGGAGCGGCGCGTTATCGGCTATCAGCCGCCCGAGGAGTTTCTCGGCGTACTGAAGGGCGTGCCCTGACGTTCAACGCCAGCCAAGTATGCAGGAACGTATAATCGCGATTCTTTTCGGCAGGATATTCTCATGTTCACCGGCATCGTCGCCGCCATCGGCAAAATATCCCACTTGCAAACACTTGAGCGTGGCCTGCGTCTGACGGTCGAAGCACCCACGCTTGATCTTTCTGATGTTGTCATCGGCGATTCGATCGCGCATGACGGCGTATGCCTGACGGTCGTCGAAAAATCCGCTGCGAGCTACAAAATCGACGTCTCGCGCGAGACGCTTGACTGCACGGTCGGCCTCGACACATTGCAGGAGGTCAATCTGGAAAAAGCCCTGCGCCTTGCAGACCGTCTCGGCGGCCACCTGGTCAGCGGTCATGTTGATGGCGTTGGTGAAGTCGTGAAATTTGCACCGCTCGGTGAATCTCACGAACTGATCATCCGCGCGCCGCAAGCACTGGCAAAATACATCGCACGCAAGGGTTCAATCACCGTAAATGGCGTCAGCCTGACTACCAATGCAGTGAATGGTGCAGAGTTTTCAATCAACCTGATCCCGCACACCATCACCGTCACTACCCTGCGCAACCTCACCGCCGGTAGCTGCGTCAATCTGGAAGTTGACCTGATTGCGCGTTATATCGAGAGGATGCAGACTCCGGAATACGGCGGACATTCATGAGTAACAATGCCCGATGTCATTCCCCGCCGATCACTCCAGCCTGATTGGCGGCCTTGTTTCCCTGTCCAGCCGCAACGGCGGTCGTCCCGCTTGTTTTAGCGTCGATTCGGGTGTTGCCCGTGATTCGGGTGCCGGAAGCTGCGCCTGAATTGCTGCCGCGGCCGGCGGCAGCGCTATCGGATTGCAGATATTTTGGCGCGGTATCAACACTGCTGACGAATGCACTTTGGCCTTCCGATACGGCAAAGCTGCCTGCATTATTGTCGAGGCTGATTTCCCCGCGTATCACGCTTACACGCAGACCATTTTCGACCGTTGCCGTGTATTCGGTACCACGAATACCGATGGTGGCTGTCGGAGTAACCACGGAGTAGGCGCTTCTGTTGGCCTTGCCGATCATGCCGGTAATGGTACGCAGGCTCCCCTTGAGCAAACTGAATATACCCCGCTCATTGCCGTCGACTTTGCCTTTATACGAATACTCGTCGATCCGGAACTGCGATCCGGGATGCAGCTTGACCTGTGCGTCATCACTGAAACGAACTTCGATCCGCCCGTTTTTCCCTGTAATGGCAGTGTCGCCCTGATTGAGCGGGGCTCCCTTGTAAAGTATGCGGGTTGTTCCATCCGGGGAAAGCACACTGACCGCACCTGACAGAAAAGTCACAAAGCCTGCCTCTCCTGCAAAAACTGGAGCAGTGATAAAACAACAAAGCATCGCAAGCAGCAGCGGTAGCCCGCTTATTGGCTGGGAAATTCTCATAAAAGCCTGTTCCACTGTATCGACATGGTTTTTCAGTATCGCGGCTTTTCATGGTGAGATCAAGCTGAAACCGCCGTCGGAGCTACCGCAATGGCTGACAGCCGATCTGTCTGAATTCCCTATAATGCCGGAAGATGGAGTTGTCCATGCCTTACCGATTACAATAGTCACCCCTTCAAAGACCCTATACACATGAGCGTCAGCCCCACTCAGGAAATCATCGCCGACATCCGCGCCGGCAAGATGGTCATCCTTGTCGACGAAGAAGATCGCGAGAACGAAGGCGATCTGGTCATCGCCGCCGAGCACATCACACCCGAGACGATCAACTTCATGGCTCGTTACGGCCGCGGCCTGATCTGTCTGGCGCTGAGCGAAGCACGCTGCCGCCAGCTCAATCTGCCGCTGATGGTGCAGGACAACCGCAGCCCGCACGGTACCGCTTTCACGCTGTCGATCGAGGCGGCCGAGGGTGTGACCACGGGCATCTCCGCGCACGACCGTGCACGCACCGTGCAGGCAGCCGCAGCGAAGAATGCTGCGCCGAGCGACATCGTCCAGCCCGGCCACATTTTTCCGCTGATGGCGCAAAACGGCGGCGTTCTGGTGCGCGCCGGCCACACCGAAGCCGGCTGCGATCTTGCCCAGCTTGGCGGACTGGAACCGGCAGCGGTGATCTGCGAAATTCTCAACGAGGACGGCAGCATGGCTCGACTGCCGGATCTGCTCGAATTCGCTGCTGAACATCAATTGAAAATCGGCACCATCGCTGACCTGATTCATTACCGTAGCGAAACCGAAACGCTCGTCGAACGCGTCGCCGAGAAAAAAATCCATTGCCATCACGGCGAGTTCAATCTGGCAGCCTTCAAGGACAAAACATCAGGAGAAATTCATCTGGCACTGAGCCTCGGTGAAATTCGCCCTGAACAGGAAACGCTGGTGCGCGTCCATCAACCGGTTTCGGTGCTGGACTTTCTCGATTGCAAAAGCCCGCACCACACTTTCGGCGTCGATCAGGCGATGCAAACAATTGCCGCTGCGGGCAGCGGGGTCATCGTGCTGCTGCGCCGCTACGCCGCTGCGGAAGATATTCTCGATGCCTTCAAGGATCAACCGACGCGACTGCCCGTCAAATGGGATCCGCGGCTCTACGGCATCGGTGCACAAATTCTGCGCAGTCATGGCGTCGGCAAGATGCGACTGATGGCCAGTCCGCGCAAAATGCCGAGCATGACCGGCTTTGGTCTGGAAATCTGCGGTTACCTGACGCTGGACGGCAAAAAAATCTAAGGAGCTATCTGCATGGCACGTTCCGACAGCATCAGGGAAATCGAGTCGAACCTTTCCGGTACAGGCCTGCGCATTGGCATCGTCATGAGCCGCTTCAATCCGGACATTGGCGATGGACTGTATTCGGCCTGCATCGACGAGTTGCTGCGCCTTGGCGTCGCGGCGCGCGATATTCTCGGCACCAGCGTTCCCGGCGCGCTGGAAGTCCCGCTGGCATTGCAGACCATGGCGCAAAGCGGCAAGATTGATGCACTGATCGCCATCGGCTGCGTAATTCGCGGCGAGACCTATCATTTTGAGATTGTTTCCAACGAATCGGCGCGCGGTATCACCAACGTCCAGTTGGCAACCGGGATCCCGATCGCCAATGCCATTCTTACCACCGAAGACGATGACCAGGCGTTGGGGCGCATGGCGCAAAAGGGCACGGAAGCCGCTCAGGCAGCCATCGAAATGGCCAACCTCCAGAAAGCACTGCGATGAGTAAATCACCGCGCCGGCGCGCCCGCGAGTTTGTTCTGCAAGGGTTGTATCAATGGCTGGTCGGTGGCCAGGATCAGGCAGCCATCGAGGGTCAGTCTGCTGGCGTGGTCGGCTTCGACAAGGCCGACCAGCCACTGTATCGTGCGCTACTCGAACAGACGCTCACCCACGCGGCCACGCTACAGGCCGCGCTGACGCCATACGTCGATCGACCCTGGGCAGAAATCTCGCCGATCGAACGCAGTATCCTGCTGCTCGCCGCCTGCGAATTCAGCCATTTTCCGGAAACTCCATTCCGCGTGATCCTCAACGAGGCTATCGATCTGGCCAAGGATTTTGGCGGCACCGACGGCTATAAGTTTGTCAACGGCGTACTCGACAAACTGGCCGGTGATTTGCGCCCCAACGAAGCCCAACGCGCGTGAGCGCATGAACGCCTGAGCGCCGAAACATTTGGCATCTCAACCTGAACCGCCACGATCATGCCTTCGGAATTTTCGCTGATCGCCCGCCATTTCACCCGGCCGACACACCACACCGTTCTCGGTGTCGGCGATGATGGTGCCATCGTGCAACCTTCACCGGGCATGGAGTTAATC
The DNA here is from genome assembly GCA_035426125.1 of Rhodocyclaceae bacterium. Lineage (GTDB taxonomy): Bacteria > Pseudomonadota > Gammaproteobacteria > Burkholderiales > Rhodocyclaceae > Sterolibacterium. Next base: position 18,595 of record DAOLZE010000009.1, on the reverse strand, counting down.
ATGTCCACCGACATGCTGGTGGCCGGCACACATTTTCTCGCCGACACCGATCCTGCGGCACTCGGCTGGAAGACACTGGCGGTGAATGTTTCAGATCTCGCCGCGATGGGTGCACAGCCGCGCTGGGCGCTGCTTGCGGCGGCACTGCCGATGAGTAGCGCAAACAACGAGGCGTGGATTGCGGCGTTCGCCGATGGATTCTTCAAGTGCGCATCCAAATACGGCATTGACATTATTGGCGGTGACACCACGCGCGGACCGCTGAATTTCTGCGTCACTATTTTTGGTGAAGCGGTGCCAGGTCGTGCATTGCGGCGTTCCGGCGCACATTCCGGCGACGAGATATGGGTTTCCGGAGCACCCGGCCGTGCCGCGCTCGGACTGGCGCATCTGCAAGGCCGTTGTACCTTGAACGAACCGGCCCGCAGCGCCTGTCTGGACGCACTGCTGCACCCGCAACCGCGCCTCGAACTCGGCACAACGCTGGCGCGGCGCGGCCTGGCGACAGCGGCGATCGATGTCTCCGACGGGCTGCTCGCCGACCTCAACCACATTCTCGAATGTTCCTTTGTCGCTGCCAGCGTCGATTTTGCATGCCTGCCAAACGCCGCGATGGAATATTGCCAGAATGCTGAATTGGCCCAGAACTGCCTGCTCGCCGGCGGTGACGACTACGAGCTGCTATTCACCGCGCCGACCGCACGTCATGCCGAAATTGCAGCGCTTGCCACTCCACTCGATCTGCCGCTGCACTGCATCGGCCGCATTGAAACCGAAACCGGCAAATCCAGGCGCTTGAATCTGCTCGACGGCGCCGGAAAGATCATCGAATATGTGCAACACGGTTACGATCACTTTGTCGACCCGCCTGCAAACTCAACTTCACCTTCAGCGTCCATCCCTCCGGAGCGCAGCCCATGAAAATCAAGAGAGACCCTCCTCCACCCTGGCGCTTCCTCTTCGCTCATCCGAGTCATTTCATTGCCTGCGGCATGGGCAGCGGATTGTCACCGATCATTTCGGGCACTGCCGGAACCCTGTTTGCCTGGCTGTTGTTTCCGCTGCTGCAGATAGTCTTTAGTGGCAACGACGTCGGCTTCGCAGTGTTTCTGCTGCTCGCCTTCGCCTATGGCGTGCACGCCTGCGACCGTACAGGCCGCGCGCTCGGTGTGGCGGATCATGGCGCGATCGTCTGGGATGAAATCGTGCCGTTCTGGTTCGTACTGTTCCTGACGCCACCAGACCTGCTCTGGCAACTGGGCGCCTTCCTGCTGTTCCGCTTTTTCGATATCGTCAAGCCGCCGCCGGCCAACTGGTTCGACGAGAAAATGAAAAACGGACTGGGTGTGATGATGGATGACGTGATTGCCGCCGGCTATGCGATCCTGGTCATTGCCATTGTCAAGGCACTGCTCGGCTGAAATGGAGTTCATCCTGAAGACCTTGTCGGCTGCCGTCGGCACTGCATTGAGTCAGCAAAAGTTAATGCTCGCTTGCGCGGAATCCTGCACTGGCGGGCTTGTCAGTGAAATCATCACGACAACGCCGGGGAGCTCGACATGGTTTGAGCGCGGCTTCGTGACCTATTCCAATGCCGCCAAGCAGGAAATGCTGGGAGTCAGCCAGAGCACTCTGGCGGAATACGGCGCAGTCAGTGAAGAAACTGCGCGGGCAATGGTGCAGGGTGCGCTGGTGCATTCGCATGCCCGGATCGCTCTGGCGATCACTGGGATCGCCGGGCCGGGGGGTAGCTCATCTGGTAAGCCAGTGGGTACCGTATGCTTTGCCTGGTGCGGAGTTGACGCAGCGCCTGCAAGCGAAACGCGGCAGTTTTCCGGCACCCGGGAAACCATCCGGAAACAGGCAGCAGTGCATGCGTTGAACGGCTTGCTGGCTTTGCTGGAAGCCACCGCAAAAATTGTGCCATAATCTACTCGAACTTTTAGAGGTAATTCGCATGGACGACAACAAGAGCAAGGCGTTACAAGCAGCACTGGCACAGATCGAGAAGCAGTTCGGCAAGGGCTCGATCATGAAAATGGGTGCCGCGCAAATCGAAAACGATTTGCAGGTTATCTCAACCGGCTCGCTTGGCCTCGATATCGCCCTCGGCATCGGTGGTCTGCCGCGCGGCCGGGTCGTCGAAATTTACGGCCCGGAATCCTCGGGAAAAACCACACTGTGCCTGCATGTGGTGGCGGAAATTCAGCGCGCCGGCGGTGTTGCAGCTTACATCGATGCGGAAAACGCGCTCGATCCGGTCTATGCCGGGAAGCTCGGCGTAAATGTCGGCGACATGCTGATCTCGCAACCCGATACCGGCGAACAGGGGCTGGAAATTGCCGATATGCTGGTGCGCTCGGGGGGCGTCGATATTGTCGTCATCGACTCGGTGGCGGCACTGGTGCCGCGTGCTGAAATCGAGGGCGAGATGGGCGACCAGCTGCCCGGCTTGCAGGCACGTCTGATGAGCCAGGCACTGCGCAAGCTGACCAGCAACATCAAGCGCACCAATACGCTCGTCATCTTCATCAACCAGATCCGCATGAAGATCGGCGTCATGTTCGGTAGTCCTGAAACCACCAGCGGCGGCAATGCGCTCAAGTTCTACGCTTCGGTGCGCCTCGATATCCGCCGCACTGGTGCGATCAAGAAAGGCGATGAAGTCATCGGCAACGAGACCAAGGTCAAGGTTGTCAAGAACAAGGTGGCGCCGCCGTTCCGTGAAGCGCGCTTCGACATCCTCTACGGAGAAGGCATCTCGCGACTGGGCGAAATTATCGATCTCGGCGTCGACCACAAGATCATCGAGAAATCCGGCGCCTGGTATGCCTACAACGGCGAGAAGATCGGACAGGGCCGCGACAATTCGCGTGAATATCTACGCGAGCACCCGCAGATGGCGCGCGAGATCGAGAATAAGGTGCGCGAAGCAGTCGGCATTGCCGCACTTGTATCGGCGACAAGCGACGAGTAATGAAAATATCGTCGGGCGGCCCGCAGCCCACGCTGCGGGGCCGGGCGATCAAGCTGCTGGCACGACGTGAGCATAGCCGCGTTGAACTGGCAAAAAAGCTTGCGGTATTCGGATCAACGGAAGAAATCAATAGCGTGCTCGATCAACTTGAACATAACGGCCTGCTTTCCGACGCTCGCATGGCGGCGGCTTATGTGCGCGGCCATGCTGCGCGTTTTGGGGCAGCCAGGCTCAGCCAGAATTTACGTACAAAAGGAATCAGTAACGAACTGATCGAGGCCAGCCTTTCCCAAAATGAGGTGCTTGACGAAAAACAGCGCGCAGGCGCGATTTGGCAGCGCAAGTTCGGCGTCAAACCACACGACGCACGGGAATGGGCGCGTCAGGCGCGCTTCCTGCAGGGGCGCGGCTTTTCAACGGAGATTATTCGTAAACTGCTGAAAGCGCCGGAGGATAACGATGAGTAGGCTCATAGTCAGCGGACTGCGCAAGAAATACAAGTCGCGCAGCGTAGTCAAGGATGTCTCCTTCGATGTCGGCAGCGGCGAAGTGATCGGCCTGCTTGGCCCCAACGGTGCTGGCAAGACGACCTGCTTTTACATGATCGTCGGACTGGTTGCTGCGGATGGTGGAGAGATTCGTCTCGATCCCGGTAGTGGCGCGGATAGCGCCAATTTGACGCATATGCCGATCCATCGCCGTGCACAACTGGGGCTTTCCTACCTGCCGCAGGAAAACTCCGTCTTTCGCAAGCTCAATGTTGCCGACAACATCCGCAGCGTGCTGGAGTTGCAAAAACTTTCGCGCGCAGAAATTGATGAGCGACTGGAAGCCCTGCTCCAGGAATTGCATATTACCCACTTGCGCAACAACCTTGCCGCTTCACTGTCTGGCGGAGAACGGCGGCGTGTTGAAATTGCCCGGGCACTGTCAACCACCCCGCGCTTCATTCTGCTTGACGAGCCGTTTGCAGGCGTCGACCCGATTGCCGTGATTGATATCCAGAAAATTATTGGTTTCCTGAAGGAACGCGGTATCGGCGTACTGATTACCGATCACAATGTACGCGAGACGCTTGGCATCTGTGACCGTGCAACGATCATCAACGATGGCGAAGTGCTTGCCTCGGGCAGACCGGATGAGATTGTCTATAATGAAAGCGTTCGCAAGATTTATCTCGGTGAGAACTTCCGCATGTAGTCGGACACCACCGGGGCTTGCGCCAGACTATGAAACAGACGCTCCAACTCAAACTCTCTCAGCACCTTGCACTGACTCCGCAGTTACAGCAGTCGATTCGTTTGTTGCAGCTATCGACGCTTGAACTCAATCAGGAAATTGATCAATTCCTGGAAGACAATCCGCTGCTCGAGCGCGAAGATCCGAATGATGGCACGCCCTTCGTTCCTGGCGATGACTATGCCGTCCACACCCAACAACCTGCACCCAGCGAAGAAGAAATACCGACATCTTCATACGACGAGGCTTATGAAACATCCTTTGAATCTGGCTGGAGCGGCGATTCACCGGGTAATCGCGCGCCCCGCGACAACGATAATGACGATACCGATTATGCCGAGATACAGACGGCTGCCACTTCTCTACGCGGCCACCTTAACTCTCAACTGGGGTTGAACCAGATCTCCGATCACGACCGCAGCATGGTCAGTTTTCTCATAGAAGCACTCGATGAGGATGGCTATCTGGCGCAGGATCTCGAAGAGCTGATCGATGTACTGGCCGAAGACAATACCGAGGCAAATCGCGAAGACCTGCTCGAAGAATTGAACATCGCTCTGCGCCATTTGCAGAATTTCGATCCGCCCGGCATTGGTGCGCGCAATGTGCGCGAATGCCTGGCACTACAACTTGAGAATCGACCGCCATCACCGATCCGCGAAGTCGCGCTGGTTCTAGTGCTCCAGCATCTGGATCTACTTGCTGCCCGCGATTTCGTCAAACTGAAAAAAGCGCTGCGCTGCGATGAAGCCACCCTGCGCGCCGCGCATGCCATGATCTGCTCGCTTAATCCGCGACCTGGCGCGCAGTATGCGCAGCTTGACACGCGTTACATTATCCCGGATGTCGTAGTGCGCAAGCTGCGCAGCGGCTGGACAGCCATCCTCAACCAGGATGCCATGCCGCGTCTGCGCATCAACCGAATTTATGCCGATATCCTGCAACGTAACCGCGCCGGTGGCGACTCTCTCAACAGCCAGTTGCAGGAAGCCAAGTGGCTCATCAAGAACGTCAAACAGCGATTCGACACCATCCTGCGCGTATCGCAGGCCATCGTCGATCGTCAGCAACAATTCTTTGAACATGGTGAGGTGGCAATGCGCCCGCTAACTTTGCGCGAAATTGCCGAGCCACTTGCCCTGCACGAGTCAACAATTTCACGCGTCACTACGCAGAAGTTCATGGCGAGTCCACGTGGTATTTTTGAGCTCAAATATTTTTTCGGTAGCCACGTCGCCACCGATGCCGGCGGCGCGGCTTCATCAACGGCAATCAGGGCACTCATCAAACAACTGGTGGGTGCGGAAAACAGTCAAAAACCGCTTTCCGATTCCAAGATTTCCGAAATTCTTGGCCAGCAAGGCATCATTGTCGCGCGGCGAACCATTGCAAAATATCGTGAAGGTCTTAATATTCCGCCAGTCAATTTACGCAAGTCGCTTTAATTTCAATAAATTCAAATTCCATTGAAAAGGAGTCACCATGAACCTCAACATCACCGGTCACCATGTAGAAGTCACCTCCGCAATCCATGATTACGTGAATTCCAAGCTCGACCGGGTGATTCGTCATTTTGACAACGTCACCAGCGTTCATGTCATTCTGTCCGTTGAAAAACTCAAGCAAAAGGCTGAAGTCACCATGCACGTCAAGGGCAAGGATATTTATGCCGATAGTGTGGATGCCGATCTGTACGCTGCCATCGATTCCCTGGCCGACAAGCTTGATCGCCAGGTACTAAAATACAAAGAGAAGCACTCGAACCATGCCCATGAGGCACAGAAACGCCAACCCAACGCGTAATACATTCAGGGGAGAAGTAATAAACGATATACTTCTCCTCTGATTCTCGAAGGAAACCCTGATCTCGCTTCACCAATGAACCAGATCGCAAAACTCCTGCCACCGGAAAACATTCTTCTCGACCTCGATGCGAGCAGCAAGAAGCGCGTTTTCGAGCAGGCCGGGATATTGTTTGAAAATCGGTACGGGATTGCCCGAAGTGCCGTGTACGATGCATTGTTTGCCCGGGAAAAACTCGGTTCGACCGGGCTCGGCCAAGGCATCGCTATTCCACACGGCCGCATCAAGGGTATCAAGGATGCTGTTGGCGGCTTTCTGCGACTGACGGGACCTGTGCAATTTGAAGCACCCGACGGCAAACCGGTTTCTCTGGTCTTTGCGCTGCTGGTACCAGAAGCCGCTACCGAACGCCATTTACAGATACTTTCCGAGTTGGCGCAAATGTTTTCGGATCAGAATTTCCGAGAACAACTTGCCAACGCAACAGACCCGGCTACAGTCTACAGCCTGTTTTTGAACTGGCAAATCGATGCCCACACTGATCGTCGCTCAGCTGTTTGAACTAAATCGCGACAGGCTCCGCCTGGAGTGGATATGCGGTTCGCTGAACGAGGCTGTCTCGGTCAAGCAACTCGATGTCTCGCCTGCCGATCTGGTCGGCCACCTTAACCTGATTCATCCAAAACGCATACAGATACTCGGTACACCGGAACTCCGCTGGGCACAAACCCATCAATCCGAACGAATCAATCATCACATGGTAGAGATCATTGCCATGCGTCCACCAGCGATCATCGTTGCCGATGGTTGCACCGTGCCGGCAATGCTGCGTGATCTTTGCGAGCGTGGCGATACCCCATTATTTACCACCCCGCTTTCGGCAGCCTCGGTCATTGATTCACTGCGTCTGTATTTGTCGCGGCAACTGGCAGAAACCGTTTCACTGCACGGCGTATTCATGGATGTCTTGGGTATGGGCGTGCTGATTACCGGCGAATCCGGAGTCGGCAAGAGCGAACTCGGTCTGGAGCTGATCTCGCGCGGCCATGGTCTGGTAGCCGATGATGTGGTCGAAGTCTCACGGATTTCCCAGGATACGCTCGAAGGCCGCTGTCCAGAGCTGCTCAGGGATTTCCTTGAAGTGCGCGGCCTCGGCCTGCTCAACATCCGCACGATCTTCGGCGAAACCGCCTGCCGGCGCAAGATGAAGCTCAAGCTCATCGGACATTTGCAAAAACCACGGGCCGGCGTTCCCGAAGCGACACGACTACCGCTCGATGCACAAACCGAGACCATTCTCGGCATGCCGGTCCGCAAAGTGGCGATTCCCGTGGCCGCAGGACGTAACCTCGCTGTGCTGCTTGAAGCTGCCGTACGTTCGACGATTCTGCAATTTCGCGGCATCGACAACATGCAGGAATTTCTCGACCGCCAGCAGCAGGCGCTCAGCAGCGACAGCGGTGACAGCGGTTCCTTCTGATTATCTAATCTAGAGACCTGGATCGTCTGCGCTTTCGCCACAGAGTGCTGCCTCGACCAGTTTGCGATTCAGATGCGGGGCAAACAACCCGATAAAGACATAAGCATATTCACGCAGCCATGCGTTGCGCCTGATGCCGATCCGCGTCATGCTCGATTCAAATAGATGCGCTACATCAATCGCTCTCAGTCCGCGGTCGGCCTGCTCATCGTAAGCCATTGCCGCAACAATCCCGACGCCGAGACCCAATGCCACATACGTCTTGATAATATCGGCATCGATGGCAGTCAATACAACATTCGGAATCAAATTACGCGCCGCAAACGCCTTGTTAATCTGGCTGCGTCCTGAAAAGGTTGAATCGTAAGTCACCACCGGGTAACGGGCAATCGCCTCAAGGGTTAGCGGCTTTTCCTCAAGAATCGGATGGCCGGGCGGTGCAATCACAACGCGATTCCATTGCTGGCAAGGCAGCATCGCCAATTCTGGATGCAGATCGATGGCTTCGGTGGCGATGGCGATATCGGCTTGACCGGCAATCACCCAGTCACAAATTTGCGATGGATTACCCTGATGCAACTCGAGGCGGACTTTCGGATAACGCGCCATGAACTGCCGCACCACCGGCGGTAGTGCGTAACGCGCCTGGGTATGCGTCGTGGCAATCGTCAGGCTACCGCTATCGGCATTGCTGAATTCCTGGCCGACCTGCCTGAGGTTGCCGATGTCGCGCAACAGACCTTCGGTAATCGAGAGAATCTGCTGTCCCGGCTCAGTGACACCGGTTAGCCGACGCCCCTGACGCACGAAAATATCGACGCCAAGCTCTTCCTCAAGCAAACGGATCTGCTTGCTGATGCCAGGCTGGGAGGTAAACAGGGCGGCGGCGGCCTCGGTAATATTGAGTCCGCATTTAACAACCTCATGAACGTAACGTAGTTGCTGAAGGTTCACAATACCCCCAATATTCTAAATAACCTGAAGTTATTTAGATGTGCCAATAAAGTATTTCATAAGTTTATATCGAATCGATAAGATATGCAGCCTCGGATACTGGAAAGTCAGAAACCCTCATTGTGGACCTAAGCTACAGCCTTGCCGGATTCGTTGTCGGTGCCATTGTCGGGCTCACCGGTGTCGGTGGCGGCTCGCTGATGACGCCGTTGCTGGTGCTGCTGTTCGGCATTCACCCGGCCACGGCGGTGGGAACCGACCTGCTGTATGCCGCAATCACCAAATCCGGCGGCAGCATCGTCCATGCCCGGCGTGGCTCGGTCGACTGGCGTATTGTCGGTCTGCTCGCCGCGGGTAGCCTGCCAGCGACGGTGCTGACATTAACTCTGGTTGCGCATTTCGCGCCAAATGGTCTGGGGGGCGCAACCAACCTGATTTCCACGGTGCTCGGCGCGGCCCTGTTGCTGACCGCAGCCTCGCTGATCTTCCGCCGCCACCTGCAGGCCTTTGCGCTGGCGCACTTTTCTGCCGCCCCCAATCCACACCGCACTGCTGCATTGACGGTCATCACAGGCCTGTTCCTCGGCACACTGGTATCGATCTCTTCAGTCGGTGCTGGCGCACTCGGCGTGACCGCGCTTCTCTTTCTTTATCCTAAAGCGCCGACAATTCGTATTATCGGCAGCGATCTGGCACATGCCGTACCGCTGACCCTGGCAGCCGGCATCGGTCACTGGTGGTATGGCAGCGTCGACTGGACGCTGCTCGGCGCGCTGCTGGTCGGCTCATTGCCAGGTATTTTTCTAGGCAGCCATCTGGCCGCGCGCGTACCGGATCGCATTCTGCGGCCGACCCTGGCCGGCATGCTGATTCTGGTCGGCAGCAAGCTGATCGCCCAATAAGCCCGTAGCGCTACCACCCGGAGACCCTCCATGTATCGTTACGACGCCTTCGATCAAGCCCTTATCGACCAGCGCGTCACTCAATTCAAGGACCAGATGAAGCGCCATCTGGCCGGCGAATTGAGCGACGACGATCTGCGTCCGCTGCGCCTGCAAAATGGCCTCTATATCCAGCGCCATGCACCGATGTTCCGTATTGCCGTGCCCTACGGCATGCTCGCCAGCCGTCAGCTGCGCAAGTTGGCGCACATCGCTCGTACCTATGACAAGGGCTACGGCCATTTCACGACGCGTCACAATATGCAGTTCAACTGGATTCCGCTGGAGCGCGTACCCGATGCACTCGCCGAACTGGCGACGGTGCAGATGCATGCCATCCAGACTTCCGGCAACTGCGTACGCAATGTGACCAGCGACCATTTCGCCGGTGTCGCCGCCGACGAGATCACTGATCCGCGCCCGTGGTGCGAACTGATCCGCCAGTGGTCGACCTTCAATCCGGAATTCGCCTTCCTGCCGCGTAAATTCAAGATCGCCGTGAATGCTGCCGCCACCGACCGCACAGTGATCCAGGTCAACGACATTGGCCTTGATCTGCGCCTGGATGACGGTGGTAACACCGGTTTCCGCGTTCTGGTCGGTGGTGGCCTCGGCCGCACACCGATCCTTGGTAGCGTGATCCGTGAGTTTCTGCCCTGGCAGCATCTGCTCAGCTATATCGAGGCGATCCTGCGCGTCTACAATCGTTTCGGCCGACGCGACAACGCCTTCAAGGCGCGCATCAAGATTCTCGTCAAGGCCCTCGGTGCCGCAGAATTCGCACGCCAGGTCGAGGAAGAATGGGCGCATCTCAAGGATGGTCCGGCGACGCTGGCAAAAGCCGAAGTCGAGCGCATCACCCGCCATTTCACGGCGCCGCCTTATGCCACATTGGCCGATGACGATTTCGATTTCGCCAATCATCGCCAACAGGAAAAGGCGTTCGCCCGCTGGGTCGAACGCAACGTACATGGCCACAAGGTGCTAGGCTATGCCGCCATTACGGTCTCACTGAAAGCCTACGACCATGCCACCGGCAATATCACGGCGGAGCAAATGGAACTCGTCGCCGATCTTGCCGATCGCTACAGTTTCGGCGAGGCCCGCGTCTCGCATGAACAGAACTTGATTCTTGCCGACGTAGCCAAGCGCGATCTGCACGCCCTCTGGCAGGAACTGCGGGCCAACGGTCTGGCAACACCAACGGTGGGACTGCTCACTGACATCATCTGCTGCCCAGGCGGCGATCTCTGTTCGCTGGCCAATGCCAAATCAACACCGATCGCCCTGGCCATCCAGGAACGCCTTGGTGATCTCGACTATCTGCACGACATCGGCGAGGTCTCGCTGAATATCTCCGGCTGCATGAACGCCTGTGGCCATCATCACGTTGGCAATATCGGCATCCTCGGCGTCGACAAGCGCGGCGAGGAGTGGTATCAGGTGTCGATCGGTGGTTGCCAAGGCAACCACACGACACTGGGCAGCATTCTCGGCCCATCGTTCGCCGCAACCGAGGTACCGCGCGTCGTCGAGCAACTCATCGATGTCTATCTGGAAAGCCGCCATGCCGATGAGCTCTTCATCGACACCGTCGAGCGCCTCGGTATCGCACCGTTCAAAGCACGGGTGTATGGCAGCCATGACAGCACTCAGGACAGGAAGGTGGCCAATGGCTAAGATCATCAAAAACGGCACGGTCCAGGACAATACTTGGCAGATCGTGCGTCTCGCCGAGGGTGAAACTGCACAAACCGCGGCCTTACCGGCCAGCCCCGTGCTGGTACCCCTGACCGTCTGGCAAGAGCGACGCGCCGAACTGCTCGCACGCCAGCAGCAGCATGGCTGGCCACTCGGCGTCTGGCTGGCACCCGACGAAGACCCCAAAATGATTGCCGACGATCTCAATTTATTTGAAGTGATCGGCGTCGATTTCCCAAAATTCGTCGATGGCCGCGGCTATTCAACAGCGCGCCTGCTGCGCAGCCGCTACCGCTATCAAGGAGAGCTGCGCTCAATCGGTGACGTGCAGCGCGATCAATTGTTCTATCAGCGTCGCGCCGGTTTCGACGCCTTTGCCGTGCGTGCCGACCATGACATCGAAGCAGCGGTGAATAGCCTCAATGTTTTTAATGCCGCCTATCAATTTTCCACCGACAGCAACATCGACCTGCAACGCCGCAGCGCGACCGACACAAACGCGAAGAGCCCGATATGAGCCAGAACGCAAACCTCGATGTGAACAATCCGGCACTGCAAGCTTCGCTTGCTGAAAAGTTGGCACAAACCACAGCCCTGCTCCGCGATATTGCTGCAAACTTCTCTCCGGCAACTTTAGCCAGTAGCCTGGGCGCCGAGGACATGGTGCTGACTGATCTGATCCTGCACAACAAGCTCGACATTGAAATCTTCTCGCTCGACACCGGACGGCTGCCTGCCGAAACTTATACGCTGATGGCGGCGGTGCAAAAGCACTACGGTTACAAACTGAAACTTTATTACCCGCGTCATGAGTTGATCGAAACCTATACGCACGAACATGGCATCAACGCCTTCTACGATTCCATCGAACTGCGCAAACGCTGCTGTCACATCCGCAAGGTCGAGCCACTGCAACGCGCGCTGGCTGGGAAAAAGGCATGGATCACCGGGCAGCGCGCCCAGCAAGCCGCAGCGCGTGATGGCTTGCCGCATCACCAATATGACGAAGGTAACCGCCTGGAGAAATTCAATCCACTCGCCAACTGGACGGAAAAGGAGGTTTGGGCCTACATCCGCAGCCAGGACGTGCCCTACAACGCGCTACACGACAAACATTACCCGAGCATCGGCTGTGCGCCGTGCACGCGCGCGATCAGCGTCGGTGAAGATGTCCGCGCCGGACGCTGGTGGTGGGAAGAAGGCGCTGAAAACAAGGAATGCGGACTGCATGTGAAGCGTGCCTGAACAGAAAACAGAAGGATAGAAATACTATGACCACTAGCGTACTCAACAAACATACGCTCTCGCATCTCGACTGGCTTGAGGCCGAAGCCATCCATATCCTGCGCGAAGTCGCGGGACAATGCAGTAATCCCGCGCTACTCTTTTCAGGTGGCAAGGATTCGATCTGCCTGCTGCGTCTGGCCGAGAAGGCTTTCCGCCCGGGCCACTTCCCGTTCCCGCTACTGCATATTGATACCGGCCACAATTATCCGGAAGTCGTCGCCTTCCGTGACCGTCGCGCCACCGAGCTCGGCGAGCGACTGATCGTGCGCACACTCGAGAACTCGATGGAACGCGGCACGGTGGTGCTGAAATCACCGACTGAGTCACGCAACAAACATCAATCGGTGACACTGCTCGAAGCCATCGCCGAGTTTGGTTTCGATGCCTGCATTGGCGGTGCGCGGCGCGATGAAGAAAAAGCGCGCGCCAAAGAACGCATCTTTTCCTTCCGCGACGAATTCGGCCAATGGGATCCGAAGAACCAGCGCCCCGAGCTCTGGGACATCTACAACGCGCGTACCCACAAGGGCGAAAACATCCGTGCCTTCCCGATCTCCAACTGGACGGAACTCGACGTCTGGCAATACATCGCCCGTGAAAGCCTGGAACTACCTTCCATCTATTTCGCCCACACCCGACCCATCGTCCGCCGCAATGGTGCGATGGTGCCGGTAACCGGGCTAACACCGGCAAAGAATGGAGATATCATCGAAAATATTTCGGTGCGCTTCCGTACTGTCGGTGACATTCCCTGCACAGCGCCGGTTGAATCAGTCGCCGACACAGTGGACAAAATCATTGCCGAAACTGCAACGACGACGATCACCGAACGTGGCGCCACGCGCCTCGACGACCAGATGTCCGAGGCCGCCATGGAACAACGCAAGAAGGAGGGATATTTCTGATGTCCGCACCGGAACAACTTCCTGAAATCGACAACGGCCTGCTGCGCTTTCTGACCTGCGGCAGCGTCGACGACGGCAAGAGTACGCTGATCGGCCGCCTGCTCTTCGACAGCAAGGCGATTCTCGCCGACACGCTGAATGCTATCACCAAGACCTCGGAGCGGCGTGGCATGGCCGCCGTCGACCTGTCGCTGCTAACCGATGGACTACAGGCCGAGCGTGAACAGGGCATCACCATCGACGTCGCCTATCGCTACTTCTCCACTGGCCGACGCAAGTACATCGTCGCTGATGCGCCGGGGCATGAGCAATATACGCGCAACATGGTCACCGCCGCCTCCACCGCCAATCTCGCCATCATCCTGATCGATGCGCGCAAGGGTCTGCTGACGCAGACACGCCGCCATTCCTACATCGCTCATCTGGTCGGCATTCCACACATCGTTGTCGCCATCAACAAGATGGACCTGGTCGATCATTCCGCAGCACGCTTCAACGAAATCAAAGCAGATTATCTGGCGTTCGCACAGCAACTCGGCATCAACGACGTACGCTTCATTCCAATGTCGGCACTGAATGGCGACATGATCGTCGATCGTGGCGAGCAGATGAACTGGTATCAGGGACCGACGCTGTTCGAGATTCTCGAAGCTGCACCTGTAGCGCACAGTGAAAGAGATGAACGCCTGCGCTTTCCCGTGCAGTACGTCTGCCGGCCGCAGACCGAGGAGTTCCACGATTTCCGCGGCTACATGGGACGCATCGAATCTGGCGAAGTAGCGGTCGGAGATATGATTACCGTCTTGCCGGCCGGACATACCTCGCGAGTCAAGGAAATCCGTATTCTCGATCAGCAACTGCCGTACGCCTTTGCCGAACAGTCGGTGACGCTGCTCCTTGAGGATGAAATCGACATTTCCCGTGGCGACATGATCGTCATGGCCGCAGAGGCACCGCGCATCGACAAGCAATTCGATGCCATGCTCTGCTGGCTTGGTGATGCACCACTCGATATCAATCGTAAGTATCTGCTGCGCCATACGACGCGCGGGACCAAGATGATGGTTGCCAGCATCAGCTATCGACTCGACATCAACACGCTTGCAGAAAATACCTCGAACCATCTTGTGACCAACGATATCGCCAAGGTAGCCTTAAAGTTGGCCCAATCAATCTGCGTCGATCGCTATGCCGAGAATCGCGCCACCGGCGCTTTCATCATCATCGACGAATCGACCAACAACACCGTGGGCGCAGGCATGATCCTCTGATAACATGTACAGTCGGATCGGCTCAAATACACCTTGAGCGAACCTTCCTACAAACCGGCGGTCTTCCGTACATGTTTCATCATCGGGTACAGGCAATGCGAATATTTTTTCGTATGATCCACTCACCGCGTGCGCTCTTTGTCGCTGCGCTACTTATCGGCCTCGGGATGTTTGCTGGTGGGGTCGCCATCGGCCACTTGCTGCGCCTGGCGGCCTGTCCGCTATGCATTCTGCAACGCATGCTGTATCTCTCGCTGGCCATCTCCGCAACACTTGGCCTGCTAGTTTCGGAATATCGTACAGGACGAATTATTGCGTCCCTGCTGATGCTCGCAAGCACCAGCTGCGGCATCTTCGTTGCGGCCTATCAGACTTATATCCAGCGCTTTGCGCAAGACGTCCAGTGCAGCGGCGAAGCCGCCTGGTGGGAACTGTTTGTCGATTGGGCGGGTGAGCATGCGCCACTGCTGTTTCAGGCGAATGGGCTTTGCTCCGACCCGGCCTGGAAATTTATCAGCTTGTCGATCGCTGAATGGTCACTGATTGCATTCAGCGTACTCACGCTGCTTGCCCTTTACATGCTCTATGGCTACGCTGTAAAAAATCGTCAATAACCTGCCAAATTCAGGAACAAAAAAGCCAGGAGATTTCCTGGCTTTTTTATTTCTACCAAACGATTTATCCGGATTTATTCAGCGGCGGGGATTGTCTCGGTTGGCTCCGGCTGATCGAGCAACTCAACCAGTGCCATCGGCGCATTGTCACCGAGTCGGAAGCCCATCTTGAGGATACGCAGATAACCACCATTGCGACTAGCAAAGCGCGGGCCAAGTTCATTGAACAGCTTGACCACCATTTCGCGATCGCGAAGACGGTCGAATGCCAGACGGCGATTGGCCAGGCTCGGGTTCTTGCCAAGCGTAATCATTGGCTCAACAACCCTGCGCAGCTCCTTGGCCTTAGGCAAAGTAGTTTTGATGGTTTCGTGACGCAACAGCGAATTTGTCATATTACGCAGCATCGCCAAGCGATGCGACGATGTGCGATTCAGCTTTCGCAAGCCATTTCCGTGACGCATGATACTTACCTCGTATTTATGCGGTTGCTGCCTTGGGCGGGCAACCGGTTAATCGTTATCGAGAGGGTTGGTAAAACAGAATCAGGAAATCCTCTCCAGACCAAGCGGTGGCCAACTCTCAAGTTTCATACCGAGAGTCAAGCCACGCGAAGCGAGAACTTCCTTGATTTCGTTGAGCGACTTGCGACCGAGATTCGGGGTCTTTAGCAACTCCGGCTCTGTACGCTGAATCAGATCGCCAATGTAATAAATATTTTCGGCCTTCAAGCAATTGGCGGAGCGCACTGTCAATTCGAGATCATCGACTGAGCGCAACAACAACGGATCGACTGCTGTCTGTTTCGGCGCCTCGGGCAGCATCGGCGTACCCTCAAGATCGGCAAACACCGACAACTGTTCCATCAGGATGCGAGCCGCATAGCGAATTGCCTCTTCCGGATCAATGGCACCGTTAGTCTCGATATCGATCACCAGTTTGTCCAGATCGGTACGCTGCTCGACACGTGCGGCTTCAACTGCATAGCTGACACGGCTGATCGGGCTGAACGAAGCGTCGAGAACAATATGCCCGATCCCTCGGGTTTCCTTGTCGCTGGGTCGCATGGTGGCGGGAACATAGCCGCGGCCAGTCTCAACCTTGATCTGCATGTCAAGTTTGCCGCCAGGGGCGATGTGGGCAATCACATGATCCGGATTGATGATCTCGACATCATGCCCGACTTCGATATCGCCGGCCGTTACAACGCCTTCACCCTTTTTTGAGAGTGTAAGGATTGCCTCGGAGCGGCTATGCAATTTCAGCACGACTCCCTTGATGTTGAGGAGAACATCAACGACATCCTCACGAACACCATCAAGTGTCGAATACTCATGCAAAACGCCATCGATGATAGCTTCGGTCGGAGCAAACCCGGGCATGGACGAGAGCAGGATACGCCGCAGGGCATTACCCAACGTATGTCCGTAGCCGCGCTCGAACGGTTCCATAACCACCCTTGCATGTACCGGCGAGAGGGTTTGTACGTCAATATGACGAGGCTTGAGAAGTGCGCTGCTTTGCATCTGCATTCCTTCTTATTGGAAGCGCCTCAAGCCGGTTCGAACCCTGGAGGTCCGAGCCGGCTAAAGGACGCCGGTTAGCGCGAATAAAGTTCGACGACCAGACCTTCGTTAATCGTAGCTGGCAATTCAGTGCGCTGTGGGAAAGACTTGAAAACGCCCTTGCCCGCCTTGGCGTCGACCTCGACCCACTCAGGGAAACCGCGTGACTCGGCAGCTTCCAATGCGGCCTTGGTACGCAACTGGGTACGCGCACTGTCGGTCAACTGAATCACATCACCAGGACGAACCGTGTAGGAAGGAATATTGACACGCCGACCATTCACCAGAACGCCGTTATGACGAACCACTTGGCGCGACTCGGCACGCGAACCGCCGAATCCCATGCGATAGGCCACGGTATCGAGACGGCCTTCGAGCAATTGAAGAAGGTTTTCGCCAGTCTGCCCCTTGCGACGTTCAGCGATCGCAAAGGTCTTACGGAACTGACGCTCAAGTACACCATAAATACGGCGAATCTTCTGCTTTTCACGCAACTGCGTACCATAGCCGGAAAGGCGCTGGCCGGATTTTTGGCCATGCTGGCCTGGCGCATAAGCGCGACGCTCGACGGAGCACTTGTCAGTGAAGCACTTTTCAGCCTTCAGAAACAGTTTTTCGCCTTCGCGACGGCATTGGCGGCACTTTGGGTCAAGATTGCGGGCCACGGTTTACTCCTTGAATTCTGTCAAATGCATTGTCGACATCAGACAATGCTTAAATGCGGCGGCGCTTCGGCGGCCGGCAACCATTATGGGGAATCGGGGTAATATCAGTAATGCTGGAAATCTTGATGCCAAGAGCATTAAGTGCGCGCACTGCCGATTCACGTCCCGGGCCGGGGCCCTTGATGCGAACTTCAAGATTCTTCACGCCGCACTCCACGGCTGCCTTGCCGGCAGCCTCGGCGGCAACCTGGGCCGCAAACGGTGTACTCTTGCGTGATCCCTTGAAGCCTGCACCACCCGATGTTGCCCAAGACAAGGCATTCCCCTGGCGATCGGTGATTGTGATGATGGTATTGTTGAATGACGCATGCACGTGGGCAATGCCCTCGGCGACATTCTTTTTAACCTTCTTGCGAACTTTTGTTGCGGTCTTTGCCATTATTCAGTCCTTGATTACTTCTTGGCGCCAGCGATGGCCTTGCGTGGGCCCTTGCGGGTACGGGCGTTGGTACGAGTACGCTGGCCACGAACAGGCAGGCCACGACGATGACGCAACCCACGATAGCAACCCAGATCCATCAGGCGCTTGATACACATGGTCACTTCGCGTCGCAAATCACCTTCGACAGTAAACTTGCCAACTTCTTCACGCAACCGATCCATCTCGCTATCAGTCAGATCCTTGATCTTCGTTGTAGGAGCGATCTTTGCCATCGTGCAGATTTTTTTTGCGCGTGGCCGACCAACACCATAGATCGCAGTCAGTGCGATCACGGTATGTTGATGATTCGGAATATTTACCCCAGCAATACGGGCCATAGGTCCATCCTTACCATTATCCCGCGAACGGGAAACTCATAATTGTAAACGATTCAACTGCCAAAATCAAGGCAACTTAACTTCAAGAAGCCCCGATTCGGTGGCTGTATCAATCAACCCTGCCGCTGCTTATGCCGCGGGTCAGTGCAAATTACCCGAACAACGCGTTTACGCCGAATGATCTTGCAATTGCGGCAGATACATTTGACCGAAGCCAATACTTTCATGATGCTCTCCGGATAAATTAACTTACTTGGCGCGGAAGACGATGCGACCCTTGGTCAGGTCATATGGCGTCAACTGAACCGTTACCTTGTCACCGGGGAGGATACGGATATAGTGCATCCGCATCTTTCCGGAAATATGCCCGAGGA
>DAOLZE010000008.1:0-24388 GCA_035426125.1 Rhodocyclaceae bacterium | reverse complement strand
GATGCCGGAGTCATGTCCCCACGTTATAACTCTTCTGCTGCTGAGAATAGCGCCAGGGCGCGCGCCTATCGGAAGGAGAATGACGGATCTGCGGTGGGTATCATTGTGCCGCTTGTTAATGTCCCCGACGTGTCGGCTTCCTCGCCTGCACAGTCTGTATCGCAGCACGCCAGAAGCAACCGCGAGCGCGCCATCGAATATCGGAAAGGGGAACGTCCTCTTGGTCCGGCAAATGGTGTGAACGTGATTTCGACGGATGGTCTTCCCGTGATCGATTGTCAGTCGACCGATAATACTTCTGGCCGCATTGGTGACGATACACACTCTGGTAACGTTATCATCCTGATTCAGGGGCGGCAGCAGGTCAAGGCGCGGTGTCGCTAAGGTTCTAGTCTGTCAGGTAAGGACACTTGTGTGAGATTTTTCACACGTCGTTAAAAATATTTGATGTTTTGTTTAAATGCTGTCATCGGTAGGGATGTCTGCGCGTTAAACGTCGAAAGTATACATCTGCAAAGGAGCCCGGGAAATGAGATGTTCATCGATAGCCGTTGTTGCCACAATTTTTATGGGGCTTGCTACAACCTCCGGAATGGCAGAGACGAAAGATCGGACTGCGAAGAAAGCACCTGCAAATGAAGTGCGGAATGTAGCAGGTGAGGTTGATGAGGATGCTCAGATCGAAGGGATTCTCATCATCAATGGCACAGTCAATATCGATGGCATGAAGATCCCAAAGGGGCAAAAAAAGTACCGGTCTCCCAAGTCGGGGAAGAATTATCTGATTGAATGGGGACGTAACGACAATGTCAGCGTAACGGAGCAATGAAGTCCGCGCGGTTGTCTTTTTCAAGATTTTCGCGCAAAATCAATAATTTTGTGGAGTGCCGGTGAGCATGATGTTTGATTTTCTGCTTTCGCGTGTTTTTGGCAGGGTCGCGCTCGTTTCCATGGCTTTGCTTGCTGCAATGCCCCTCGCTTCGGCCACTGAGATCGTGTCGAGCGATGTTTCGACCATTATTGATACGCACACCGGCCAATTTACAATCTGGCGTCTTGCTGACAATCCCAACATTCTGATATTTGATTTCCCCAGCCTGACTGAGCAGGGGCGCTCCTTCAACCGGATCACACAGTTGATTGAACAGTTCAATGAGCCTTACAAGCGCGTGATGGGTAATGCTGAGTTCGTCAAGTACATGGATGCCATGCGGCGCACTTATGCGAATTTCGCTTTTGGTCATGATGTCCTGGCAAGTGAGTTTGTATTATTTTTCAATCTGGCAGATCGTGACAAGATTGAATTGTTTCCGGAAGAGATCGCTCTGAGGGATTTTCTCATCGAGCAGGGTGTCATCAGGATATGGCGTGGCATTTACCAGACAGTGCAGGGCGATGTTGTCGTGCTATCCGTGCCTCAGGTTCAGGAGCGGCGGGAGAATGAACCGCCCATCAATGCGTTTGCCCGCAGAGCGATCATCATGCACGAAGTGGCGCACGGTGAGTTTTACACCAACAAGCATTACGCTGATTACTGCCGGAAGTTCTGGAGTTCAAAACTCAATGAAGAACAGCGCGGACATTTCAAACACTTTCTTTCAAACTATAATTACACGCTCAATGCCGATGAGTTGCTGGTCAACGAGATGCAGGCTTACTTGATGTTTACGCCGGATCCGGCATCGTTTAGCGCAGCAAAATTGGGTGTTAGCCAGACGGAACTCGATTCCATGCGCGATACCTTTGCGAATGGTCGGCCGCCGACCCGCTTGCCCATGTTTTCAAGAGAAGGAATACGTAAATGAACGATAAATTCATGAATATTGTGCGGGTTGCGGCAACTTTTATATTTGGCACAGCATCTGCTCTCGCCATGGCTCAGGCCAGCCAGACGACGACGCATGTGCAGGGCAATACCGAAATCAATGTTCAGTCCAATAATGTGACTGCGATAGCGACGGGTGAGAACAATGTTGCCAGAAACCGGATTGGCGTCATCAAGGGCGACAAGAAAGGTGACATGAAAATCACTGTGAATGCATCCAATGTCACTACTGTGGTGGGCGGGCGCAACAAGAAGGCATGTACCAATATCGGGGGGGTTGTCAGCGATGAGTGCAAATAATATCAAATCACGTTTTCACAGAATGGGGATGTTTGCCGGGTGGGCTATTGCGGTTGCACTTGCCATAGGCTTGTCTTCCCCTGTGAGTGCCGAGCCGGGTTTGAATGCATCCTCACAAACCAAGGTGAATAAAGCCAAATCCAAAAGGTGGTCGACGTCCGATGGGAAAACGGATGGCTACCAGAAACAGGACGAAAAGACCCTCGTGAACATCGGTAGCAAGCGTGCTGGAACATGTAACGTGAATGTCGGAACGGTTCAGCCTGGAGAGAAGGCGCCCAAGGAAATCATCGTGACAACGAAAGAAGTCATCAACGTCTGCAAGTGAGGATGGCCATGAATCGCAGTAGAAATTTGTTTGCACGCGCTGTTCCGGCAGCCGTATTGAGTTGCGTTTTGGCATGTGCCTTTACCGGCAGTGCGATTGCCGACCAATCGGAACAGTCCAAGCTCAAGGCGTTGCAACGTGCTTTGGCTGCGCCGCAGGAGCAACCGGAAGAATTTTCGGCAAAATCAATTGTTTTTGACAAGGATTCGGAGTCTCCGGCTGCAACGGTACAGGCGCCGCAAAGAGCCGCAGCCGGTGATTGCGCTCTCTTGTCGAGCGATGTCGCGACGACATCAGTGGATTTCCAGATACAGTTCAAACTGGGTAGTGCCGAGCTTTCTCCTGTGTCTGAAAACACCCTGCAGCAAATTGCCAAGATTCTTGCACTGACACCGGAACGCTGTGTTTTTGTTGAAGGGCATACGGATGCCACAGGACGCCCAGATGCCAACATGAGGCTTTCACGCGATCGGGCGGAGACTGTCGTTAGATTCATCACCGATCGGGCCGGAGTGCTGCGCAGCCGCCTGATCACGGTCGGCAAGGGTTCTACGGAAACCTTGAAGAACCTTTCGCCGACAGACCCGAAGAATCGGCGCGTCGTATTCAAGGTGGTCAGCTGATGCGCCATACCATGAAACTGTCGATCTCCCTGTTATTGCTGGCGTTGACAGCAGTCTCGCTGCCGGTTTTGTCCGAGGATGTTCAGCGATCCAGCCATCCTCAGGGCGTTCAAATTAATGGCAATGCTGACCTCAGAGCTCAGCAGGAATCGACTGCTGCCGTGGCGGTGGGCGAAGGTAATGTCGCCAGAAATTCAGCAAGCGCTGTCAGGAGCAACGTTCAGATTCAAGGCAACACAAAGATAACGGCCGAGCAGAAGAATGCCCGGGCCATTGCAGTCGGCAACCGTAGTGCTGCAGAAAACGAAGTTGGTGTCATTGGCGGCAAGTGAAAATGCGTCGCCATTTTTTGTTTCATTTTTTATCTTTTTTTCAATAGGAGAATCAAAATGCGTAAAATTGCTATCGTCACTCTGGCCCTGCTGTCCTCCGTTGCTTTTGCTCAAACCGCTGCTCCGACCAGCATCAAGGGCAACACCGAAATCAAGGCCAAGCAGGAAAATACCCTTGCCGTAGCTGCTGGCGAAGGCAACACTGCCAAGAACACCGCTGGCGCCATCAAGGGCGGCACCTCGATCAAGGGCAATACCAAGATCACCGCCGAACAGAAGAATACCCTTGCCGTAGCTGCTGGCAAGAACAACAAGGCTTCCAACGAAGCTGGCGTGATCGGCGGCAACTAATCCAGGTTGATTTAACCTCGATATTCACGAACCGGTACATGCCGGTTCGTGATTTTTTTTGCCTGAAAGTAATCAGTAATCGGAAATCAGAATTTAAGTAATTTCCTGGATCCCGCTGTGCTGATTGCGTAACAGGCGATGCAGGGTTTTTCCCTCATAGTCGAGCAGCGTGACTTCAAGCGGCATCTGGCCGAGTGCGTGTGTTGCGCAGGAAAGGCAGGGATCGAAGGCGCGGATGGCAACCTCGATGTGATTGAGCAGGCCTTCGGTTAACTGACGGCCATCAAGATAACGTTTGGCTACTTCGCGCACTGCCGTATTCATGGCCTGATTGTTGTTGGTTGTCGACACGATCAAATTGGCCATGGTAACCAGATCGTCGCTGTCGACGCGGTAGTGATGGATTAGTGTGCCGCGCGGTGCCTCGATGACGCCGACACCTTCGCGCTGACGCTCTCCGGTGACCACGAGGTCGGTTCCCATGATCGCATCGTCATGCAGCAGATCCTTGATGGTTTCAGCGGCGAAGAGCATTTCGATCATGCGCGCCCAGTGATAGGCGAGCGGCGCGTGCATGATGTTGCCATGGCCGGATGCCTGTGCATAATCAAGCAGTTCCTTGCGTTCGATATCGGCCAGCGGTGTCGGAATATGTGTGCAGTTCTGCACCCGCGCCAGCGGGCCAACCTTGTACCAGCCGCCTTCCTCGCCGAGTGCAGTAAGAAAGGGGAACTTCATATAGCTCCATGGTTTGACCCCTTCTGTAATCAGTCGGTCGTAGCCTTGATAATCCACCTGATCGAAAATGATGCCGCCGTCGGCATCGCGGGCGCGCAGAGCACCGTGGTAGAGGTCGAGCGCGCCATCGGGTGCGACAATACTCAGCAGGTTTGAGCGGAAGGTGCCGAAGACATCATAGAGTGCCGGATTATTCTGGTGCAGTTCCTTGACGATGTGCACCGCCTCGCGGCTCCATGTCACTATCTGATAGATATCCTTGAGTAGCAGTGCGCGTTCGTCGGTACTCAATGGCTTATTTACGCCACCGGGCACCGAGCCGGTGCCATGCACGCGCTTGCCGGCAGTGATACGGATGACTTCCTGTCCGAATTTTCGCAGCAGCACGCCTTTTCGGGCGATCTCCGGATATGCCGCAGCAATGCCGACGATATTGCGTTTGCCGATATCGCTGTCAAAGCCGAACAACAGATCTGGCGAAGACAGGTGAAAGAAATGCAGTGCATGCGATTGCAAAATCTGCCCGTAATGCATCAGGCGGCGCAGCTTCTCGGCGGTCGGTGTGATTTTGTGGGCGCCGACGACAATGTCGAGTGCCTTCGAGGCGGCAAGATGGTGCGACACAGGACAGATACCGCACAGCCGCTGCACCATCACCGGGACTTCCCAGTAAGGGCGGCCCTGGATGAACTTTTCGAAACCGCGAAATTCGACAATATGCAGGCGCACCTGATGCACCCTGTTTTCGGCGTCGAGCAGGATTGTCACCTTGCCATGTCCTTCAACGCGCGACAGCGGGTCGATGGCGACACGGCGCAAAATTTCCGGATTAGCTGCCGTTTCCAGTTCAGCACTCATGGCAGCCTCTGTACTCAACTTGCAATTTTCGACTCACGACCATCCTCTCAATCGTAATGGATCAGCCCGTGACCAAGCTTCGGCGTGTGACCGGCAATCAGGTCGGTGAGAAATTTCCAGATGGCATCGGCTGACGGCGGACAGCCTGGCAGGAAATAATCGATTTTTACGATTTCGTGGATCGGATGTACCTTGTTCAGCGGTAGCGGCAGTTCGGGATCGTTGGGAATCTCGCTGCCCGTCGCCAGGCCGGGGCTGGTGTGATACACATCTTCGAGAATGTCGCGCAGATCAAGATGGTTGCGCTGCGCCGGCAGTCCGCCGTTGATTGCACAGGCGCCGATGGCGACCAGTATCTTGCAGTTGCGGCGAAATTCCCGCAGCACATGGACATTCTCGGCATTGCATACGCCACCTTCAATCAGTCCGATATCGCAGGGACCGCAATGCTTGATGTCGGTGAGCGGCGAACGGTCGAATTCGATCAGTTCAACCAGATCGAATAGCCGCTCGTCGATGTCGAGCAGCGACATATGACAGCCGAAGCAGCCGGCCAGCGAGGTGGTGGCTAGCTTGAGTTTGTGGTTCATGGCGCAGATTCCG
This sequence comes from Rhodocyclaceae bacterium, assembly GCA_035426125.1. Classification (GTDB taxonomy): domain Bacteria; phylum Pseudomonadota; class Gammaproteobacteria; order Burkholderiales; family Rhodocyclaceae; genus Sterolibacterium. The sequence continues at coordinate 18,430 of DAOLZE010000008.1, read as the reverse complement.
GTTTCGATTCCGGTATTGCGACAGCGGGTTTGGGTTGTTCGCTGATTGGTTTCAGATCGAAGCGGCGTTGTCCGATTGGCACGGCGAATCCATGTCGCTTGACGAGGATTACGCCAACCGGGCAGACTTTGGCGGCCTTGTCGGCGGGCGAAAAATTCGTGTCGCCGAGCAGGCCGCTTTCACTGTTAACGATTAGATGCTTGGTAATGCCGCGCCCGGAAATGGCAAAGACGTTTTTGCCATCCACCTCGGCGCTGGCACGCACGCAGAGTTCGCAAAGAATGCAGCGATTGAAGTCGAGCAGAATGTCGGGGTGGGATGCGTCGACCGGACGCACCGGGAATATCTGCGGAAAGTGCGGTGACATCACGCCGAGATCGTAGCCCAGTGCCTGCAACAGGCAGTCGCCGCTTTTCTCGCATGACGGGCAGAAGTGGTTGCCTTCTACCAGCAACATCTGCACCAGCGTACGGCGCTTGTCGCGGATTTCCGGAGTTTCGCTTTGTACCGGCAGTCCTGCGGTAGCTTGCGTCGTGCAAGCCGAACCGAAGTGACCGTCAATGTTAACGATGCATAGCTTGCACGAACCATGCGGCTTGAATTCCGGGTGATAGCAGAGATGTGGAATATATTTCCCCGCCGCCAGAGCTGCCTGGATGATTGTCTGGCCGGGTTGAAAGTTAACTTCGATGCCATCGAGCAGGAATGCCTGCTTTTCTGCCGCGCCACTCATGGTTTAACCTCCACGCTATCTTCCAGATGCGCTGCGCGGTCGTCGCGGCCAGTCATCTGCCGCGCCTGCGAGAGTGCGGCATCGAGATCAAATGCCGGTTCGAAGGCCAGCGAATGCAGGCGTTGCTCGTAAGCCGGCCGAAATTTCTGCAAGGTGTCGAACATTGGGTTGCAGGCACTGTGGCCAAGCCCGCAATGGCTCGTAGTTTGTAACAGGTGGTTAATCCTGAAAATTTCATTGATATCGTATTCGCTGCCGTGACCAGCCTCGATCTTGTCCATACAGTTTTTCAGCAGTGTCGTACCGACGCGGCAGGGCGTACAGAAGCCACAGCTTTCATGAGCAAAGAAATGTGCGAAATTGTGCGCGACTTCGAACATGTCGCGATGGTTATCGAAGACCATGAAGGCGCCAGCGGTCGATAGATCCTCGAAGCCAATGCGCCGCCTGAATTCGTCGGAAGCGATGCAGATACCAGAAGGTCCGGAGATTTGTACAGCCTGCGTATTCTCTGGATTGGCGCCGCAATCGGCCAGTATTTCCGCAACATCAGTGCCAAATGGATATTCGTAGATGCCGGGCATCGTGCAGTCGCCGGAGACCGAGATCAGCTTGGTCCCCGTTGATTTTTCAGTACCAATGGTACGAAACCAGTCGCCACCGTAGGCGCAGATTAGTCCGGCAGCGGCCAATGTTTCGACGTTGTTGACGGTCGTCGGCTGACCGAGATAGCCGTGGGTGACGGGGAAGGGCGGGCGATTGCGCGGAATGCCGCGCTTGCCTTCGAGCGATTCGATCAGCGCAGATTCTTCGCCGCAGACATAGGCGCCGGCGCCGAGATGAATCTCGATATCGAAGCTGAAGTCGGCATGACCGAGGATGTTGTCACCGAGAAGTCGTTCAATGCGGCGCCGCGCGAGTATGTCGTTCAGATGGTCGAGCAGGTGACGATATTCCCCGCGCAAATAGAGCATGCCGCGCTTCGCACCGACGACATGGGCAGCGCAGGTCATCCCTTCAAAGACCAGATCGGCTTGCGTCGTCAGCAGCACACGATCCTTGAAGGTCCCCGGTTCTCCTTCGTCGGCATTACACACCACATAATGCGCGGAAGCGTCGCCCGTCCCCGTTGCGTTGCGGCAGGTTTCCCATTTCAGACCGGTGGGAAAGCCGGCACCGCCGCGTCCGCGCAGGCTGGAGTGCTTGATCTCGTCGAGTGTCGCCTGCGGCCCGCGAGCGAGCGTGGCACCGATGGCTTCACCGTGCGCCAAACGGTTGCCGAGAAGAATGTCACGGCGACGGATATTGTCATCGATACGGAAGAACTCGGCCGGCCATTGCTCGAGTGGCACTTCGCCACGGATCAGATCGACGATTTCAGCGACACGCTGCGTACTCATGCGCGTGATCGGCCGGTAATTAACCAGCATGGCAGGTCCCTGGTCGCACATGCCGGTGCATGAGGTGGTGGCGACGCTGACCAGACCATCCTCGGAAACGCGACCGGGTTCGAGCCAGAGTCTGCGGCACATCTCTTCCATGAGCGCGCCGCCACCGAGCATCCGGTCAGTGATGTTGTCGCTCCACAGGACACGATAGCGTCCAAGCGGCTGGGTGTGAAAGAAACTGTAGAAGCCAGCCACGCCCTGGATGCGTGCCAGCGGCTGGTGCAATCTGCGGGCAATGCCCATCAGCGTTTCCAGCGACAGCCAGCCAAGTGTTTCCTGTGTCTCGCGCAGAATCTGCATCAGGCGCGTCGGATCGTTGCGATGCCTGGCGAGCACCGCATCAATGATTTCGCTGTAGTTCTGGGAGGTGCTCACACTCACCGAAATTCCTCTTTCTTACCGAACGGACTTTTTCATTGTAGCCCCGGATCAAAACAGTTCGAGCGGAGTTATTTGAATGCAAGGATCTCGTTGGCGATCATCTCGAGCGGCAGAGTCTTGTCTACTCCACCCAGTTTTACAGCCTCCTTTGGCATGCCATAGACGACGCAGGTAGCCTGGTCCTGGGCGATGGTTTTTGCGCCGGCCTGGTGCATTTCGTAGAGGCCGCGTGCACCATCGTCGCCCATACCGGTCATGATGATGCCAAGAGCATTTTTTCCGGCGGCCTTTGCCACCGAATGGAACAGCACGTCGACCGACGGCTTGTGCCGATTCACCAATGGGCCATCAGAGACGGTGACAGTGTACTGGTTGCCACTACGGCGCAGCAGCATATGCTTGCCGCCCGGAGCGATCAGCACCAGCCCGGGGGTTACGCGATCGCCATCGCAGGCTTCGCGAACTTCGACCTGGCACCGCGAGTTGAGGCGTGCGGCGAACATCTCCGTAAATTTTTCCGGCATATGCTGGACGACAAGAATACCGGGGCATTCCGCCGGCAGCATGCACAACACAACTTCCAGCGCCTGTGTGCCGCCGGTCGAAGTGCCCATGGCGACAATGCCTTCGGTGGTCTTCGCCAAGGCTGGCGAAGCTGCGGTACGCGTCGCGCGCATGGCATCGGCTGCCAGCCTGGGTGGTAGCGGGGCAGCTTTGGCGGTGGCGTTGATGTTATGCATGTTGGCGCGCGCTGCTGCATGTACAGCGGTGACCAGATCGTCGGCAGCATCTAGGATGAATTGCCGGATACCCGTTTTCGGTTTGGTGATGATGCTCACGGCGCCGGAAGCCAGTGCATCCATGGTTATTTCTGCACCCTTCTCGGTGAATGAGGAGCAGACCACCACCGGTGTCGGGTGCTCGCGCATGATCTTCTTGAGGAAGGTGATGCCATCCATACGCGGCATTTCGATGTCCAGTGTGATGACATCGGGCCATGCATTTTTCATCATATCCAGGGCAATGATCGGGTCAGCCGCCGTGCCGATAATTTCGATACCCGGTTCCTGCTCCAGGATTTTGCAAATCACCTGACGCATCAAGGCCGAGTCGTCGATGACCATTACCCGTATCTTCTTCATTGCTCTGTGCCTTGCTGAGTTGAATATGCTGTCATGGAAAGAGGTGGCATCATGGCAGTTGATAGATCGTTGGTCTGAGCGGCTTCACGCAATCGGTGATGCCGTTCAGACTTTCTGAGTGACCAACAATCAGGTAGCCACCCGGATGAAGTTTTCGTGCCAGACGCTCGATGACCTTGCGCTTGGTCTCCGTGTCGAAATAGATCATGACGTTGCGCAAAAATATGACGTGGAACTTCCCAAGTTCGGGCAGGGTATTGTTGAGATTGACCTGCATGAAGCGGGTATGGCGCCGCAATTCAGGCGAAATCATGAAGCTGCCTGCATTTTCGTTTACGCCTTTCAGGCAGTACTTGCGCAGATATTCCGGCGGCAGACCGCGTGTTCGGTCGAGCCAATAGAATCCGCGCTTGGCAACTTCAAGCACGGATTGGCTGATGTCGGTTCCGGTGACCATCCAGGATGCCTGGACTCCCAGCGTGTCGGCCAATACCATGGAGATGGTATAAATTTCCTCGCCGGTTGAGCTGGCAGCGCTCCAGACGTCGAAGGAGCGGCCTTGCGGGTGCTGCGGCACAATAGTTTTGGCGAGAAATTCAAAATGCTTTTCTTCGCGGAAAAAGTAGGTTTCATTGGTGGTGAGCAAATCCACCATCAACTGTAGTTCCTCCGGATGGTCGCCATTGGCAACCATCCGGTAGTACTCGGTGTAGCTGCCCAGGTTGTGGTGTCTGAGCCTGCGCCCTAGACGTCCGACCAGCAGCACCTGTTTTGAGTCGGACAGACTGATGCCGGCGATCTTGTGGATGAGCTGCTGGAATTTTGCAAATTCGAGTTGAGTGATTTCGGTGGTACTAAACATGCTATTGGTATTTCTCCAGCGTGTGTTCGGCGATGCGATCTGCGCATCTTCATTTGTCTCAAATGAGGCGTCCAGTCAGACTGAACGGTTCCTTATCGGGCAATCTCAGGCAGGAACATCTGGTTCGAGCATGCTTTCGATCAGGGCGATGCGATCCTTCAACTGGAGCTTGTATTTCTTCATGCGGCGTAACAACAGTTCATCCTGCGACGGCACAGCAAGCAATTGGGTGATGGCATCATCGAGATCACGGTGCTCGATGGTAAGCGCCTCTAGTTGGGCGCGCAGTTTCTCAGGCTCCTCAGTAGCTTGCATGGTATGAATATTAAACTGAAATCCGGCGTTTGCGCAGCATTAACACATTAACTGCATGTAGTCGTATGTCAGCGTTTGAGCATATCCATGAGGACTCCGACGAGTGAGACAGGTTGGCTGCTGGAGCGTTCGATTGCAGCCGCTTGTTTTCGCTGCTTTTCAGCCATTAATATGGCGTCGGCCAGTGCATCGGGTTCGACATTGGTGCGTTTCAATTCTGCCTGATGATAGTTTGCCAGCGCACGTTCGAGCGCATCGGGATCGAGGATAGCGACAGGTGCATGGCAATGTGTACAGGCCGAGTCTGTACGGATGTCGACTGGTGCGCCGCAGCATGTGCAGTGAACTACGCCAACACGGTCGGCCAGTTCGCGGATCTCGGCAGGATTTAGTTGTCGCACGAAACCCTTTTCGATCATGAACTGGCCGAAAACGGTAAATCGGCCATGCGTATTCTGGCAGCGGTAGTAGGTGAATTTGCCACTCTTGGCGATGTCCAGCACGCGCACCAGCTTCTCGTTGCAGCGTGGGCAATTCAACAAGTCGGGAATCTGCAGGCGCAGATCGTCACGGTGGTTATTAATCAGTTTGAGCAGATCGATGACTCCCGCAGGGGAAATCTGTTGGCTTTCAAAGCCATCCAGCCATATTCCCTGGCAGGTGAAACAGAGGTCGAGTTTGACATCCTCATGGACTCTCCCCGGCAGTGCCAGAGGGTTCATTTCATTGCGGCAGGATGGACAGCGAAGGGTTGTGTTATCCATTGAAGTCAGAGTCGAAACGTGGTGAAGATCGAGTATTGAGTATTTGCAGAGAATTGTACCGGTGTTCTAATGGAATACCGGCCTAAACCTAACGAAGGCTGTGTCGCAAATCAAGGCGGATGCAGTTCTTCGACAAGGATGGAATGACAATGCTCAGCATGGCTTGTCATGTGCATCCAGTTGTTCGACGGCAGGTACGCTAAAATTGCACGATAACCAACCAGACAACAATGAAGAATGAGCAAGGCTTTTGTCAAGGAACACGACGGCGAGGATGAGGACGATTTTCAGGCCGCGCCTCCGCTGCCCGGCGGCCACATTAACTACATTACCAGGACCGGTCATCTTCTTCAGCGCGAAGAATTCGAGCGTCTCGTCAAGGTTGAGCGCCCGGCGCTGGTACAGATAGTTTCCTGGGCGGCGGGCAACGGCGATCGCTCTGAAAACGGCGATTACATCTACGGCAAGAAGCGCCTGCGCGAAATCGATCGGCGTATTCGTTATCTGATGAAATGCCTGGAAAATGCGGTGATTGTCGATCCGCTGGCGCAGGAGAATCTTGACCAGGTGTTCTTTGGTGCGATGGTAACGATTGTCGAAACCGATGCAGCCGGCAGTTATGTGGAAACCACCTACCAGATTGTCGGCGTCGATGAGGCTGATGCTGCACTCGGTCGCATCAGCTGGATTTCGCCACTGGCCCGCGCTCTGCTTAAGGCGCGTGAAGGAGATGTAGTGCGCTTCCAGAGCCCGGTAGGAGTCCGTGAAATTGAAGTTACTGAAATTGTCTATCGCTAAAAATATGCGCTGGAAATCGGCGACAATTGATCTTTCCTCTTTGCAGTAACTCATCATGAATGATTCAGTCGTTGTTTCTTCGGCACGCAAGCGCCTTCTGCCGCGCCTTGTGCTGACTCTCGCGCTGGCTTGCCTAGCCGGCTGGCTCGGCTGGAAAGCATGGTGGGGAATGTCTCATGTCAGTACCGACAATGCCCAGGTCGAAGGGCATATTGTGCCGTTGCTGCCCAGGATTGGCGGTTTCGTCACCGCAGTAAAGGTGCGCGACCATCAACAGGTCAAGGCCGGCGACCTTCTGGCGCAGATTGACGACCGTGACTACAAGGTCAAGCTGGCTCAGGCCGATGCCGAGTTGCAGCTTGCGTTGGCGAATGCCGGTAAGGCGGGTGAGGCGAGCGCAGGCGGTCGGCTACCCGGTCAGGCCGAGGCGCAGGTCGCCGCAGCACGCGCCGCTGCGGCCGGTGCGCGTTCCAGTATCGATCAGGCATTGGCGAATGCCGACAAAGCGCAGAAGGATCTGGAGCGTATTCGCAGCCTTGTTGCGCAAAAAATGGCTTCACCGCAGTCGCTCGATACTGCCGAGGCCAATGCCCGCGCGGCGCTGGCGCAGGTACGCACAAGTCGTGACAACGCCACCTCCGCCGGCGAGCAGGTCACCGCTTCCGGCGCCGCCTTGCGTGCTGCGCTGGCTCGCGTGGATGTGGCCACGGCAGCGCGTGACCTTGCCGCAAATCAACTGGCCGATACACGCATCGTCGCACCGCAGGATGGCATTGTTACCAACAAGAGTATCGAACCGGGTCAATTCGTGCAGTCCGGCCAGCCGCTGATGGCGGTGGTGCCGCTCAGCGAAGTCTGGGTCGTCGCCAATCTCAAGGAAACCGATCTGAATCGCCTCAAGGTCGGCGATACGGCAGAAATCGAGGTCGACGCCTATGGCGGCATGAAGATTGACGGCGAGGTTGAATCGATCAGTCCCGCCACCGGCGCGCGTTTTTCCATGCTGCCACCGGATAACGCCACCGGCAACTTTACCAAGGTCGTGCAACGGGTTCCGGTGAATATCCGCATCCGGCAAAGTACTGATGCGAGTCGCCCATTGCGGCCGGGCATGAGCGTGTTGGCGGTCATCACGACACATTGAGTAGAAGACGGCAGGGATACGTCTCGTCTGCCTTGAATTACCCACCCCGATGAAGCCTATTCTTCCCATCCTGAGTCGCATCGAGTCGGACAGCGATACGCATGCCTGGCGCTTCGTGATCGCCATCACCGTGACGCTGGCCACGGTGTTGGAGCTGATTGATACCAGCATCGTCAACGTCGCCATCCCTCACATGATGGGCTCGCTAGGAGCGACGCTGGATGAAATTGCCTGGGTATCGACCGGTTATGTTGTGGCCAATGTGATCGTTCTGCCGATCTCCGGCTGGCTGTCGGAGTATTTTGGCCGACGCAACTACTTCGCCTTGTCGATCATCCTATTCACGCTGTCTTCAATTATGTGCGGCAATGCCACGACACTCGGTGGTTTGGTGTTCTGGCGCATCGTGCAGGGGCTCGGTGGCGGTGGGCTGATCTCGACGGCGCAGGCAACAATCTACGAGATATTCCCGGCCAGGGAAGCGGCCACAGCGATGGCGATCTTCGGCATGGGCATCATGTCCGGTCCGATGCTCGGCCCGACGCTCGGCGGCTGGATTACCGATACCTGGTCGTGGCCGTGGATTTTCTACATCAATATTCCACTGGGGATCTTTGCTTTACTGCTGACTCTGATGTTCGTGCCCGACTCGAAGTTTGGCACCCGCGCCAGCAATGTTGATGGTTTCGGTTTTCTGTTGCTGGCAGTCGGTATCGGTTGCCTGCAAACCATGCTCGAACGCGGCGAGCGGTTGAACTGGTTCGAGTCACGCGAAATTCTTGCCTATGCATTTTTCAGTATTACAGCATTGTTGTTGTTCGTCCGCCAGGAGTTGCGTCATCCGCATCCGATCGTACAGCTGCGCATCCTGCGTGACCGGCAATTTGCCGCCTGCATGACTTTCGGCTTTCTACTGGGCAGCGCCCTTTATGGCACGGTGTTTATTCTGCCGGTGTATATGCAGACCCTGCTCGGTTTCACCGCCTGGGATAGCGGCATGGTGGTCATGCCCGGTGCCGTGGCCAGTGCGGTTGGTATGGTGGTGGCCGGCCGGTTGATGGACAAAACGCGGCTCGATCTACGCATCTATCCAGTTTGTGGTGCGCTGATCTTCGGCTATTCGATGTGGCGGCATTCGCTATTTACCACCAGCACCGGCTGGGACGATTTTCTATGGCCGATGATGTTGCGCGGTTTCGGTTTGTCGATGATTTTTTTACCGATCAATAATTTGTCGCTCGGCAACCTGCCACAGCATCAGATAGCCGGAGGCAGCGGCCTGTTCAATTTGATGCGGCAGTTGGGCGGCAGCGTCGGGATTGCCGTTACGGCGACCTTGTTCGCCCAGTTTCAGGAGCAGAATCGCGGCGAATTATTGCGGCATGTCACACCGTATGCGATGGCCACCCAGGAGCGTCTGGCGCATCTCAAGACACTGATGATGGCCCATGGCGTATCCGAGAACCTCGCACAGACCAAGGCTCTGCTACTGATGAATGCACAGGTCGGCAGGCAGGCAGCGATGTTGTCTTTCGAGCACTTGTTTCTACTCTATGGCATTACGCTGTTTTCTGCTTTGCCGCTATTGTTGTTGATGCAAAAAACAGACTTGCAGCGCGGCGGTGAAGCGGTGCACTGAATAACCATTCAGCCTCAGGCCTTACTGCCGGGGCTTGAAATCGACGCACCTGCCCCCATCTCGCCGGTTATGATTTTTTTCAGGAGGTTCCTATGTCCGTAAATGCAACGGCCGAGCGCGAAACGCTTGGCTTCCAGGCCGAAGTCAAACAGCTGCTGCAATTGATGATTCATTCGCTGTACAGCAACCGCGAAATTTTCCTGCGTGAGCTGATTTCCAACGCTTCTGATGCCTGCGACAAGCTGCGCTTTGAAGCTTTGCACAATGCGACGCTCTACGAGGACGATGCCGATCTGAAAATTCGCCTTGCCTACGATGCCGAAGCGCACACGCTGACCATCACCGACAACGGCATCGGCATGAATCGGGACGATGCCATCCAGAACCTCGGTACCATCGCTAAATCCGGTACGCGAGAATTTTTCTCGAAACTCTCTGGCGACCAGAAAAAGGACGCCAACCTGATCGGCCAGTTCGGCGTCGGTTTCTATTCCTCTTTCATCGTCGCCGACAAGGTTACCGTGTACAGCCGCCGCGCCGGCGAGAAGGCGGAGCAGGGCATCCGCTGGGAATGCGACATGGGCGGCGAGGGCAGTGGCCAGTTCACCATTGAAGTTGTCGACAAGGCGACGCGTGGCACTGAAATCACCCTGCATTTGCGCGAGGATGCGACCTCCGGTGAAGATAACCTGCTGTCTGGTTACCACCTGCGTTCGCTGGTGCGCAAGTATTCCGACCACATCCTTCAGCCCATCGTGATGAAGAAGGAAGCCTGGGACGAGGAAGCCAAGGAACAAAAAATTACCGACGAGGATGAGACCGTCAATCAGGCCAGTGCGCTGTGGGCGCGCTCGAAGAGTGCGATCGAGGATAATGAGTACCGCGAGTTCTACAAGCATGTCAGCCACGATTACGACGATCCGCTGATGTGGAGCCATGCGCGCGTTGAAGGTCGCTCTGAATACACTCAGTTGCTCTATATTCCGGCGCATGCGCCATTCGACTTGTTCGACCGCAACTCGCGCCACGGCATCAAGCTGTATGTGCGCCGCGTCTTCATCATGGACGATGCCGAGCAGTTGCTGCCGATCTATCTGCGCTTCGTGCGCGGGGTCATCGACAGCAATGATCTGCCGCTGAATGTTTCACGCGAAATTCTTCAGGAGAGCAAGGATATCGAGGCGATCCGCTCCGGTTGCACCAAGCGTGTGCTGGCGATGCTGGAGGATCTTGCCGAGAACCAGCCGGAAAAATTCACTACCTTCTGGCACGAGTTTGGCCGTGTACTCAAGGAAGGCATCGGCGAGGACTTTGCCAATAAGGAGCGGGTTGCCGGCTTACTGCGCTTCGCCTCGACGAATGCGGATACGGCTGAGGAAGTCGCTTCGCTTGCCGGCTATATCGGTCGCATGAAAGAGGGCCAGGAGAAAATTTATTACGTTACCGCTGAAACCTTCAATGCCGCACGCAACAGCCCGCATCTGGAGGTTTTTCGCAAGAAGGGCATCGAGGTGCTGTTGCTTTCCGAGCGTGTCGATGAGTGGGTGGTCGGCAACCTGCCGGAGTTTTCCGGTAAGCAACTGGTCTCGGTGGCACGCGGCGGCCTCGACCTCGGCAAGCTCGAAGATGAGACAGAAAAACAGGAGCAGGAAAAGGAAGCCGGCGAGTTCAAGGAGTTCACTGACAGGATCGCCAAGTCGCTCGACGGGCGCGTCAAGGAAGTACGTATTACCCACCGCCTTACCGAGAGCCCAGCTTGCCTCGTGGCCGATACACAGGATATTGGCGGTAATCTCGCCCGCATGCTCAAGGCGGCTGGTCAGCAGGCGCCGGAATCCAAGCCGATTCTCGAAATTAATCCCAGGCACGCGGTGGTGCAGCGTCTCAAGTACGAGGAAAAACGCTTCGACGACTGGGCGGCGGTGCTGTTCGATCAGGCGTTGCTTGCCGAGGGCGGCCAACTTGACGATCCGGCCGGCTTCGTGCGGCGGATTAATCAGTTGATGCTGGAGATGGGGAACTGACTCAAGAGTCAAGGGTGGTGAGCCGTGACTGAGATACTGCGCGGCTTTCCTCCCATCGTCGATGAACGGGCGCGTATCCTGATTCTCGGCTCGTTCCCTTCCGAAGCATCATTGGCGGCTGGTCAGTATTATGCACACCGGCAGAACCAGTTCTGGCGCGTTCTGGCGGCGCTGCTGGAAGTGCCGCTGGTCGCCATGGGTTATGCCGAACGACAGGTAGCACTGCATCAAGCCGGCATCGCCATCTGGGATGTCTATGCAAGTTGCGAGCGTGCCGGCAGTCTCGACAGCGCGATCCACAATACGCAGATCAACGACTTCGCTCACTTGCGCAAGCTTGCGCCGCAATTACACCGTGTCTGCTTCAATGGCCAAACGGCCGGGCGCTTCGTTCGAACGATGACGGGGCTCGGCTATGAAACGTGCGTGCTGCCTTCAACCAGCCCGGCCTATACGCTGGCCTTCGAGAAGAAACTTGCTGTCTGGCGCGAGGCACTATTGGCCTGACTTTGCCTGCGATTTGCTACGCGCTTCGCAACGCTGCGGATCGGCGGCATTTTGGCAGTCCGGCGGCGGCAGCCCGACCGAGAGGCACGTACGTTTTTCACGGCCATGCTTCTCATGACATGCGCTGCGCGTCTGCTGCAAACCCAGGCAACGTGCGGGATCGCGGGCTTTCCCGCAATCATCAATGCTTTGGACTGATTGAGCTGCCACTGGCAAACAGGGGTGGGCAGCGAGCAGGGTGGCAATCGGCAGGAATACATATCTTTTCATCTGCAGATATTAACCGGTTGGCGGATTGAGAGGGCGAGTTGCCATGCGCTTGTATTCTGCTTGCATTCCGATTGAGTGTACAGTGCTTGTCGGTTATAGTTGATGCATCGTTTAGTCAGAGGTTTTCCACATGGAAGTCGCCGAGCAAACTTCGTCGAATGAAGAACACAGTCTGACTCTGGTCGAGATTGTCGACGCGATGATCGCCGATGGTCTGGTGGATGCCGAAATTGCCGGAACGTTCAAGAAGGAAAGACGCTACTATCGCGGCGCCGTTCATCCACTGATTGTTATTGCCGAGCAAAAATGGAGAACGCTACCTCAACCGGGTGGAGTTCCGCGTCTGCTCGATCTGGATGCGCTGACGCAATGGCTGGCCGCCTGGTCGGGATTAAGGTATTACCATATTGATCCGCTCAAGATCAATTTCACCGCCGTTACCGAGGTAATGTCGAGTGCGTATGCCACACGGTTCCGTGTGCTGCCGGTGGAAGTCACCGCCAATGAAGTGGTGATCGCTACCGCCGAACCTTTCCAGCGCGCCTGGGAGAGCGAGCTCAAGCCGATCCTGCGTAAGGAGATTCGTCGTGTTGTCAGCAATCCAGACGATATCGCACGCTATCAGGTTGAGTTTTACAACCTGGCAAAGTCGGTCAAAAAAGCCATGTCCGTTGGTGATGGCAGCTCGAGTATCACCAACTTCGAGCAGTTGGTTGAACTTGGCAAAAGCAATCGCACATTCGATGCCAACGACCAGCACATCGTACATATCGTCGACTGGCTCTGGCAATATGCCTTTGATCAACGCGCCAGCGACATTCACATCGAGCCGCGTCGCGAGATCGGTATCGTGCGCTTCCGTATTGACGGTGTGCTGCATCAGGTTTATCAGATCCCGATGCCGGTACTGGTCGCCATGACCAGCCGCATCAAGATTCTCGGTCGCATGGATGTTGTCGAAAAGCGCCGCCCGCAGGATGGTCGTATCAAGACGCGCACACCGGAAGGTATGGAAGTTGAATTGCGCCTATCCACGCTGCCAACCGCTTTTGGCGAAAAGCTTGTGATGCGTATCTTTGATCCGGATGTGCTGCTGCGCGACCCCCGTGAACTGGGCTTTTCAGAGGAGGATGCAGCGCGCTGGAACGATATGACAAAGCAGCCGAATGGCATCATTCTGGTGACGGGCCCGACCGGTTCCGGCAAGACGACAACCTTGTATACCACCTTGAAAGCCTTGGCTACGCCGGAGGTGAATGTGTGCACCATTGAGGATCCGATCGAAATGGTCGAATCCTCCTTTAATCAGGTGCAGGTACAAAGCGCCCTTGACATGGGATTCGCAGAGGGCATCCGGGCGCTGATGCGTCAGGATCCTGACATCATCATGATCGGTGAAGTCCGCGATATCGAAACCGCCGACATGGCGATCCAGGCCGCGTTGACCGGACATCTGGTGTTGTCCACATTGCACACCAACGATGCACCCTCGGCAATCACGCGCCTGCTTGATCTTGGCGTGCCGGCCTATCTTTTGAATTCCACCATTCTCGGTGTCATGGCGCAACGCCTGTTGCGTACGCTCTGTCCACATTGCAAGAAGGCCGTTCCGCTGCAGACGGAAGATGAGGCCATCTGGGACGAGCTGGTGGCGCCATGGAAATCCAAGCGGCCGACGCAGATATATCAGTCGGTTGGTTGCCTTGAATGTCGCATGACCGGTTACCAAGGGCGCATCGGTATCTACGAAATCCTGCAACTGTCACCCGAGGTGAAGAAGCTCATTGTCGCTGGCGCCGATCTTGCGAGAATTCGCGAGCAGGCGACGCGTGAAGGTATGAAGCCGCTGCGTATTTCCGGCGCAAAAAAAATCGCTGCGGGCTTGACCACACTGTCCGAGGTGGTCAAAGTTGCTCCACCCGTATAGAGGGAAGTCTCCATGGCAAAAAGTACGTTACGTATTTCTAACTGACCGGATTCAAGTATGAGCGCAAATACAGCTTTGAATACATCGGCTACAGTCATGCGAGCGGCTGACCAGCAGCCGACGGCGTATCTGCATGGGAGCGAAATGTCAGCGTATCTGGTTCGTGATTTGTACGATCGCGCCCGTGTCGCAATCCCATTTTTTCTGATTTTGATTTTTGTGGTTCGTTGGGCCATCGCCCCTGCCTACGCTGCGAATGCCCGTGTACGTGGCTTATTCTTTCTGCTGATCGCGCTCAGTCTGCTGCGCTGGATCACCGTGATGCTTTCGGTGCAGCGCCGTAATGCACTGGTGAGCTTGCGCACTCAGCTTGTTTTTTTCTCCTGCGGCGCTGTTCTTTCGTCCTCCCTTCTTGGTGCTCTCGTCATATTGGCCTGGCCGCTTCTTGACGTGGTGCATATCGCAATTCTTGCCGTCATTACTTCGGGCCTGGTGTCAGGTGCAGTGATGAGCATGGGTTTCAGCCCGTTGGTGTATATGCTGTATATGATTCCGATAGTGGGGGCACTCTTTTTGATGGCCGTGACAGATCAGCGACCGCCTTGGGGCGCGGATATTCTCGCAACCTCGTTTGCGTTTTATGCGTCAGCCATGCTGGTGATGAGTCTCGACCAGTATCGGACGCGCCGTCGTGCAATAGAACTCAGCCTGCAATTATCTGATCTGGTTGTTCGTGACACACTCACCAATTTGTATAATCGTCGTTTCCTGCACGAGTTCATGTCCGTTGAAGCCGCGAGGATCGCGCGCGACGTGACCGATGTCGAGCATGGCCGGCATCCGGAATACAACTCGGCAGGTGGCGTGTATATCATTGATCTCGACCACTTCAAGCGCATCAACGACACCTACGGACATGGCACCGGAGACGACATACTCAAACAAACAGCAGCGGCATTGACCCATGCCCTGCGAAATTCAGATGTCATTGTTCGTTGGGGAGGTGAAGAGTTTGTCGCAATAGCGAGAGCTAAACATTATGCGCAACTGGCAGTGGTCGCCGAGAAGCTCCGCTCTGCGGTTGAGATGATGGAAAAGAAACTGGCAAATGGAAGTGTTTTGCGCACTAGCTGTTCGGTTGGCTTCTGCGTCATCCCCTTCTTTCCCAACAAGCCGCGTTTGCTGACATGGGAGCAGGGGCTGGAGATTGCCGATGCAGCGCTGTATATCGCCAAGGCCGAAGGACGAAATCGCTGGGTTGGCGTATCTTGCGGTGAGACGCCCTGGCCCGATGTCCAGAAAACCATCGTGGATATCCTGCATGACCTGAAGCAGGCAAACGAGCAGGGGCTGGTGAGGCTGGAGCGTTCCCAAGCTGTAGATTAGAAAAGGCTCCGCAAAGAGCCTTTTCTTTCGCATCAGCAGGTGCGTTGTATTGTTACCGTTCGCGCCGAATTGTATTCCTTGCTTCTCTCAGACGACGGCTTCTTCCTTGGCCTTTTTCGGCTGGATGAACTGCTCGCGTGAGACGCCGAGCCACATCACCAGGGGCGAAGCGACCAGCACCGAGGAATAGATGCCGAAGAGAATACCGATGGTCAGCGCCAGCGCGAAGTAGTGCAGTGCTGCTCCACCAAAAATCAGCATTGAGGTGACCATCATCTGCGTTGAGCCGTGGGTGATGATGGTGCGTGAGATGGTGCTGGTGATGGCGTGGTTGAGCACCTGTGGCGTGGTCAGACCACGTTTCTTCTTGAAGGTTTCGCGCACTCGGTCGAACACCACCACCGATTCGTTGACCGAGTAGCCAAGTACGGCCAGTACCGCGGCCAGCACCGGTAGCGAAAATTCCCACTGGAAGAAGGCAAAGAAGCCGAGGATGATGATGACATCATGAAGGTTGGCAATGATTGCCGAGATGGCGAAGCGCCACTCGAAGCGGATCGCCAGATAGATGACGATGCCGACAACAACCAGTAGCAGCGCCATGGCACCGTCAGAGGCGAGTTCCTTGCCGACCTGCGGGCCGACGAATTCGACGCGCTTGAGTTGCAATGGTTCGACCTTTGCATCATTCTGGCAGGCGGTTTTCTTGATGCTTTCGCCCTTCTCAGTCGTGTATTGAACTTCGGTGGTATGACCATTTTCCAGCGCACAGAGTGATGCAAATATTTTTCCAGAGCTCTTGCCAAAACCTTCCTCACCCTTCAACGGCAAGCGGATCAGCAGGTCGTGTGTGCTGCCGAAGTTCTGCACCTGTGGGTCGAAGAAGCCGTCCTGTACCAGCCGATTACGCACCTTCTCGATATCGGGCGCGGTGCTGTAGCTGACTTCCATCAGTGAGCCACCGGTGAATTCGATAGATAGATGCAGTCCCTTGGTGACAAGGAACACCACGGCCAGAATGAAGGTGATCAGCGAAATAATATTGAACACCAGCGCATGACGCATGAAGGGGATGTCTTTTTTAATGCGGAAGAATTCCATGTGATTATCCCCTTGCTTACTTGGTCGAAACGCCAGGCTTCCACACCTGGCCGATCAGCAGTTTTTCGACCTTGCGGCGCGAGCCGTAGATCAGGTTGATGAGGGCGCGCGAAATGACAACAGAGCTGAAGATCGACGTCATGATACCCAGGCAATGCACGACGGCGAAGCCGCGGATCGGCCCTGAACCGAAGATCAACAGTGCGATACCAGCGATCAGTGTGGTGACGTTGGAGTCGAGAATCGTTGCCCAGGCACGTTCGTAGCCGGCAAAGATTGCCGCTTGTGGCGATTCACCGATGCGCAGTTCCTCACGGATACGCTCGTTGATCAGTACGTTCGAGTCGATGGCCATACCCAGCGTCAGGGCGATGGCGGCGATGCCGGGTAGCGTCAGTGTCGCCTGTAGCAGTGAGAGCAGGGCGAACAACAGCATTACGTTGGACGCCAGCGCAATCACCGAGACAAGGCCGAACAGCAGGTAGTAGAGACTCATGAAAATGGCGATGGCGATGAAGCCGCCGACTGTCGAATGGAATCCCTTCTGGATGTTGTCGGCACCGAGTGAGGGGCCGATGGTGCGTTCCTCGATGATATCCATCGGTGCGGCCAGCGAGCCAGCCCGCAGCAGCAGGGCGACATCGTTAGCTTCTACGGTGCTCATACGGCCGCTGATCTGCACACGTCCGCCGCCGATTTCGCTGCGAATTACCGGCGCAGTGACCACTTCGCCCTTACCCTTTTCGATCAGAAGAATTGCCATGCGCTTGCCGACATTTTCGCGCGTAATCTCCTTGAAGATGCGTGCCCCGGCTGAGTCAAGCGTCAGATGTACGGCGGGTTCCTGGGTCTGGTTGTCGAAGCCAGGCTGAGCGTCGGTGAGACGTTCGCCGGTCAGCACCACCTGCTTCCTGACCAGTAACGCGTGCCCACCACGTTCGGTGTAATACTCGGTGCCAAGTGGTGGCTGGCCATGCGCAGCCTGCTCCATGACAGAGGGATTGGCGCTGTTCTCGTCATCCACCATGCGAATTTCCAGCGTCGCGGTGCGGCCGAGAATATCCTTGGCCTTGGCGGTATCCTGCACACCGGGTAATTCCACAACGATGCGGTCGAGGCCTTGTTGCTGGATCACTGGCTCAGATACGCCGAGCTCATTGATGCGATTGTGCAGCGTGGTGATGTTTTGCTTGATCGCATATTCCTGGATACGCTTTTCGGCTTCGGGCTTGAGCTTGCCGACCAGCTTCAAGTCGGCGCCATCCTGCGTCTCGGTAAATACCAGATCGGGCTGTGCGTCGGCGAGCACGCCGCGTGCCTTGTCACGCGTTTCGATTTCACGGAACTTGATTGCCAGCGTCATGCCTTCGCGGCCGATGCCGGAATGGCGGATGTTCTTGTCACGCAGCAGACTGCGCAGATCGGCACCGGTGGCGTCGAGGCGTTTGGTCAGCGCACCCTTCATGTCGACCTGCAGCAGAAAATGCACACCGCCGCGCAGGTCGAGGCCGAGGTACATCGGCAGGGCATGCAGGTTGGTCAGCCATTGCGGCGAGCTAGAGAGCAGATTCAGTGCCACGCTGTAGGTGGCATCGGTAGCATCGGGGTTGAGGGCTTTTTCGATGACCTCACGGGCTTTCATCTGGGCATCGGTGTCCTTGAGGCGGACGCGGACACTGTTGAGATCGGTGAATATCCCGTCATGAACGATGGCAGCGCTCTTGATGGCATCTTCGACACGCTGACGCAGCTTGTCGTCTACCTTGATCGTTGCCTTGACGCTGGAGACCTGCACGGCAGGAGATTCGCCGAAGAAATTCGGCAGCGTGAAGAGCATTCCCAGCGCTAGCACGACGACGACCAGGATGTTTTTCCAAAGAGGGTAGCGGTTCATGGCTGAGAAAAGAGGCGAGTCGTGAGTGGGGAATTGGGGGTGGCGGTGCAGGTGCGTGCCGCTGAAGTCTGGCGGTGCCGGTGTGGCGCCACCTT
>DAOLZE010000007.1:0-24590 GCA_035426125.1 Rhodocyclaceae bacterium | reverse complement strand
CCGGCCGGCACACCCTGCTGATCTATCTGCTGCACCAACCTGTGCTACTGGGAATATTGATACCACTGACACAGTGGCTCAGAACATCTTAGGCGGCGCAGGCGTGTTAAATGTCTATCGCGACACTGTCTATCGCGGCCAACCTTGACGACCATGAAGCGAGCTATTATAGTTGACCTTTCTTATCAACTATTTTCAGGAAGCTGCTATGGATACCCAAAAACAAATTCATGACATCGTCACCAGCAACGATATTACGTTGTTCATGAAGGGATCACCGGATGCTCCGCAGTGTGGTTTTTCGGCGACCGCAGTGCAAATTCTCAAGGCCTGTGGCGTACAGCAATTCGCCGCCGTGGACGTACTGAGCAATCCGGAAATCCGTCAATCCATCAAGGATTACGCCAACTGGCCGACCATTCCGCAACTGTATATCAAGGGCGAATTTGTTGGCGGCTGCGACATCATGAAAGAAATGTACAGTGCTGGTGAATTGCAGAAACAACTCGCCAGCCTCGCTGCTGCCTGATTTCAGAACGAGGCCAGGCGGATGTTGGCGAGGCTCAGCCGCGCTGACAGTACTTCCATAAAAGCCAGGTAGAAATGCATGCGGCATGGTTCTGAAGCATGCCGCAACGATTCGATATGGATGGTGATGATCTTGGCGACGGTCTGTGCAGTCACATCGGCGCCACGGATCTGGTTGTTCTTGCCGATGATCGCCATTTCACCGAAACAATCTCCGGTACTGAGCAGGTTCAGCGTGTGACCGCGCTTGGAAACGCGCACCTCTCCTTCATACAGAAAACAGAAGAAATCGCCGGGCTCACCATCTTTCATGATGATGGTGTTCGGTGCAATTTCCTCCCATTTTGAGAAGCGCACCACTTCCCAGATTTCGACATCGGAAAATTCGTTAAAGAAGTGCAGGGCACGCAGCGTTTCGAACTTTTCGCTGTCAGGATAGTCCTGCTGTTTCTCGGAAAGTTGCCGGTTGCGAAATGCCTGCGCCAGATCATGAGAGAAATCACCCCAGCTCGCGTAACGCGCATCGAGCTTCTTTTGCATGGCGCGCGCCACGACGGCGTCGAGACTGGGCGGAATCTCGGCGCGAAAGGTCGACGGCGGCGGCGGCTCGGCATGGGTGATCTGGTACATCATGCTGTGGTGATTGACTGCGGTGAAAGGCAGGCGACCCGTCAACAACTGGTACATCACAACGCCGAGTGAGTAGATATCGGTCTGATGATTGAGCGGCATCTCGCGTACCTGCTGCGGCGACATGTACGCCGGTGAACCTACGCCTGAGACCTGTGTCTGCTCGTTGCCGAGGGTCAACGCCGCACCAAAATCGGAAATCTTGATGTCGCCACCTGCCTCCGACTCACCGCCAGGCTTGGTCAGCAGGATGTTTGCCGGCTTGATGTCGCGATGCGTAACGCCCATGATAAAAGCATAATCAAGCGCACGTGTACATTTAAAAATGATTTCAACCAGGCGATCAATCGGCAGCAGATGGTCGGGCAGGATGAACTGCTCCAGCGTACCACCCGGCACATATTCCATGACGATATAGCTCTGCTCGTCACTGACGACAGCATCATAGATCTGGGCAATGTGCGGATGGATAAGCTTGCCGGCCAGCGAGGCTTCGTTGATCAGCATGTGAAGATGTTGCCGTCCCTTATCATGATCCTTGAGCGCTTCTGGAAAGACAACCTTGATCGCCACCTCACGCTGGGCAAACTCATCGTAGCCGAGGTAAACCGTCGAGGTCGCGCCTTCGCCGAGCTTGCCGCGTATCTCGTACTTGCCTATGCGCTCTGTCAGAATAAGGTTCATCGATTTACCCTGGATGCGATTACAGTTTGCTTCGGGCACGCACAATCGCGGCGCTCACCTGTGCCGGCGCCGTGCCACCGATATGATCGCGTGCCGCCAACGAACCTTCAATACTCAAAACGTCGAACACATCGCTGTCGATCAACGGCGAAAACTCGCGTAACTCGTCGAGCAACAGGTTGGCAAGATCGATGCCACGCGCCTCGGCGGCGCGCACAGCACGCGCAACGACTTCGTGAGCGTCGCGGAAGGGCATTCCCTTCCTGACGAGGTAATCAGCCAGATCAGTGGCGGTTGCAAAGCCCTGGCCGAGCGCGGCGCGCATGACATCGGCCTTGACGCGAATGCCCGGCACCATCTCGGCGAAAATGCGCAGCGTGTCGCACAGCGTATCTGCCGTGTCGAACAGCGGTTCCTTGTCTTCCTGATTGTCCTTGTTGTAGGCCAGCGGCTGGCCCTTCATCAGTGTCAGCAAACCCATCAGGTGGCCGAACACGCGGCCGGTCTTGCCGCGTGCCAGTTCCGGCACATCGGGGTTTTTCTTCTGTGGCATGATCGACGAGCCAGTGCAGAAGCGGTCGGCCAGATCGATAAAACCAACACGCGGACTCATCCAGAAAACCAGTTCCTCTGAAAATCGCGACATATGCACCATGACCAGCGAGGCAGCCGCCGTGAACTCAATGGCAAAATCGCGATCCGACACAGCATCCAGCGAATTCTCGCAAACACCGTCGAACCCCAGTTCGCGGGCGACGAATTCGCGGTCGATCGGATAGCTCGTCCCGGCCAGCGCGGCGGCACCGAGTGGCAAGCGATTCATGCGTCGGCGACAATCGGCAAAGCGAGATCGGTCGCGTCCGGCCATTTCAACATAGGCCAGCAAATGGTGGCCGAAGGTCACCGGCTGAGCAACTTGAAGATGCGTGAAACCAGGCAGCGGCGTCGCCGCGTGATTTTCGGCAACATCAAGCAACGCAGCCTGATAGTCGCGCAACAACGCATCGAGAAGGTCAAGCGTGTCGCGCAGCCAGAGACGAATGTCGGTCGCCACCTGATCGTTGCGCGAACGGCCGGTATGCAGGCGTTTACCGGCATCGCCAATCAGTGCGGTGAGCCGTTTCTCGATGTTCAGATGGACATCTTCATCGTCCAGATTCCAGCGGAATTCGTTGCGCTCGATTTCGCTGAGGATCTGCGTCATACCGGATTCGATCGCGGCAACATCGGCAGCGGTGATGATGCCCTGCTTGCCGAGCATGCGTGCATGCGCCAGCGAGCCACGGATATCCTGCGTGGCCATGCGTTTATCGAAGAACACCGAAGCCGTATAGCGCTTGACGAGCTCGGAAACCGGCTCGGAGAAACGGCCCGACCAAGCCTTGTCCGAATTGTCGTGCTGCTGATCTGTCATAATGAACCCAGTGCATGCAGGGCGTGCTGCCTGCCGCTGCCTTGTAACGTTGTAATATTCCAAATATGTCGAGTATACGGCAAAACCATCCAGCCTCAAGCGGGCCACGCTTGCCGGACTTCACCAATCAGGGCGTCTGGCTGCGGATTCTGCTCGGCGTCAATTTATTGATGCTGGTTGCCGCGCTGGCCGCCAATCAGCGTTTTGCCGCACTCCCCATCGAAATCCTGACGCTGGCAGGTATCGTTGAACTGCCGTTGATCGCCTCGCTGCTGCTGCTGTATACCTTGAACAAGCTGCTGCAACACCTGTCCGGCATGCCCGGCGCATTGTTGGTATTCGGCGTGACGCTGCTGACAACCAGCACGGCATATGTTTTCAACATGCATCTAAATACCGTAGCAAACGACCAGGGCGGTCTGCTGCGTGCCCTGTGCTGGGCTGCACTGATAACCGGTGCGTTGCTCTGGTATTTCGACACGCGACAGCGTCAGCATTCTCCGGCGCTCGCCGAAGCGCGATTAATGGCGCTGACAGCGCGGATCCGCCCACATTTTCTGTTCAACTCTCTGAATGCAGTACTCGGCGTGATTCGCACCGAACCGCGTCGCGCCGAGGAAGCGCTTGAAGAACTCTCCGACCTGTTCCGCGTGCTAATGCGCGAGAACCGCGAACTCGTCCCACTCTCCGAGGAAATTGCTCTGGCACGCCAGTATCTGTCGCTGGAGCGCCTGCGCCTCGGCGAACGACTGCGCGTCAGGTGGGACATCGAATCCTGTCCACCGGATGCCCTGATGCCGCCGCTGATGCTCCAGCCGCTGCTGGAAAATGCCGTCTATCACGGTATCGAGCCACTCGGCGAACCCGGCGAAATTGCCATTGTGTTTTCGCACCATGGCGACGAACTGCGCATCGAGATCAGCAATCCCTGTCCGCCTGGCGCCGCTACGAATCACGGCAACCAGATGGCACTAGCCAACATCCGCGAGCGGCTGATGCTCTTCTACGATCTCGAAGCGCGTCTCGACAATATTGCCGAAGTGGATAGTGGGCGCTACACGGTACGTATCGCAATACCCTATCGCCACGGAGCGACGCAATGACTGGAACGATCAACCCTCCACTGCGCTTGCTGATCGTCGATGATGAAGCACCAGCGCGTGCACGGCTGCGCGACCTGCTCGGCGATATCAATGGCGAACTGCCGAATATCGTTGTTGGCGAAGCCACCGATGGCGTCGAGGCGCTGGAGTTTCTTTCCAGAACGCCGGCCACTGCCGTCGACATCGCCCTCGTCGACATCCGCATGCCGCGCCTCGACGGCATTGGTCTGGCGCAGCAACTGGCGGTGCGCCGGGAGGCGCCAGCGGTGATTTTCACCACTGCCTATGATGAATATGCAGTGCGCGCCTTCGACCTCAATGCCATTGATTACCTGCTCAAACCGGTGCGTGCCTCGCGCCTGCTGACGGCGCTCAACAGACTGCCGCGTGGCACCGATGCCGCAGCCTTGCGCCATCTCGCACCGGAAGGCCGCACGCATCTGCACTCAAACGAACGCGGGCGCATCCATCTGGTGCCGCTCACCGACATCCTGTTCCTCCGCGCCGAGCTCAAATATGTGACGGCGCAGACCCGCGAACGTGAATACCTGATCGAGGAATCGCTGAGCCATCTCGAAGAGGAATTTGGCGAACGCTTCATTCGCATCCATCGGAATTGTCTGGCGGCACGCAACGCCATCACCGGTGTCGAACGCGCGGCCAGCGAAAGTGGCGACAGTCCTGATGGCGGTGAAGCGCGCTGGATGGTGCTGCTGCGGGACTTTGCCGGAAAACTGCCAGTCAGTCGTCGTCAGTGGTCGCAAGTCAAGGCGCTGTTGCGCGAAGAATAACGGCAACTACGATCGGATCCCATTGTCGCAGTTACTGCAAAGTTAGTGCAGGCCGGACACTTTCTTGAGGTAAGGCACGAGTTCGTGATCGCTGTGCAGTACATGATCGCCCAGCCAGTTGCCGAGAAACTCAACTGTTTCGGTGGTCACATCGAGATGCACCGAATTGATCTGCAGGCTGATCAACTTGGCGCGAAACTCCTCGTGCTCCTTGATGTGCGCCTGCAATTCCGGGAAACCGCAATCGCGCATGACCGCTTCTTCGGTCTTGAAATGGTTACGGACAAAATGCTTGAGTCGGGTAATGCAATAGACCGCCAGCAGCGTGCGCTGTTCCGCGGTCGCCAGTGCGAGTTCATTGATGCATGCAAATAATTCCCGATGCTGCGCATCGATGAGCGCATGCCCTGTCAGCATTTCATCGGTCCATTCCATGCTCGGCTTTTTTACTGTCGTCACTATCGATCCCGGCTACAGATAACCATATCAATAACTGTAGTATAGGGCAGGCAGGACGTTCGCGGAACCTGTCGGCATACCATGCGGCTCGGCAGACACCTCAGGAAGCGGCGAGCATGCGCTCAAGTGCGACCTTTGCCAGCACAGCCTCATGCGCCGGTACACTGATGCGATTCACGACATTGCCCTCGGCAAGATTCTCCAGCGTCCAGGCAAGATGTTGCGGATCAATGCGCTGCATGGTCGAACACATGCAGACGGTGGGCGCCATGAACTGGACATGCTTGCCCTCACCTTTAACTTCCTTGGCGAGGCGTTCAACCAGATTTAATTCGGTGCCGACCAACCAGCGAGTATTGGGCGCACCGGCCTTGACGGTATTGAGAATGTACTCTGTCGAGCCAACAAAGTCGGACTGCTTGCAGACTTCAAAGCCGCATTCTGGATGCGATATGACGATCCCTTCCGGATACTGATTGCGAAAGCGCAGGATGTGCTGCGGCTGAAACATCTGATGTACGGAACAATAGCCGTGCCAAAGAATAATCTTCGCCTTGCGAATCTGCTCTGGCGTCAGGCCGCCATTTTCCAGGTCGGGATTCCATAACACCATCTCGTCGAGCGGAATACCCATCTTGTGGGCGCTCCAGCGGCCAAGATGCTGGTCGGGGAAAAACAGCACCTTGCCGCGCCGGGCAAAGGACCATTCGAGAATCTTCGATGCATTGCTTGACGTACAGACGATGCCGCCGTGTTCGCCGCAGAAGGCCTTCAGGTCGGCGGCGGAATTGATGTAAGTAACCGGCGTGAAATTTTCATCGGGATTCATGATCTCCGCAAGCTCGCGCCAGCAGCGCTCGACCTTTGCCAGATTCGCCATATCAGCCATCGAGCAGCCGGCGGCGAGGTCGGGCAAAATGGATATCTGCGTGGGGCGAGAAAGAATGTCGGCCACCTCGGCCATGAAATGCACACCGCAGAAAACAATAAATTCGGCATCCGACTGTGAGGCCAGGCGCGACAACTTCAGCGAGTCGCCGGTAAGATCGGCATGGCGAAACACGTCGGCGCGCTGATAGTGATGACAAAGCAGTACGGCGCGTTTACCGAGCTTCGCGCGGGCCTCATCAATGCGCTGCTGCGCCTCCTGATCGGCCAGAGTGTTGAAACGGTCGAAGCTGACGGGAATTGCCTGCATGGCGAATAACCTTCTCTTACGTAATGACGATGTGATGATTAATACGACTAATATGGGCGATACTTGATGCGACGGCCGGTCAGCCTTGCATCCATGGCAGGCCGGCGCGGCACCAGCCACCAACGGTGTTGCGGCGACCATTTGCGTCCCTGTCACCCTCGAAGCCTTCGAGAATATTGTAGCAATCCGGAAAGCCGGCAGCCGTGGCAGCAGCAGCGGCATCGCTCGAACGAAAACCACTGCGGCAGATGAACAGCAGCAGCGATTCGCGATCAACCGCGTGCTTGAGTTCACTGATGAAGTGCTGATTCAACTGTTTCTCCGGATAGTTCTGCCACTCAATTTCAACGGCATGGGGAATGCGGCCAACCCAATCAAGTTCCGCGTGTGTACGCACATCGACCAGCCGGGCACCGGGCGCATGCTGCAATATATGCCAAGCTTCAGCCGGCGTCAGGGCACCCTCGTAAGCAAGGTCAAGATCGCGGCTGCGCTGCTGGGCAAGCTGAAGGGTTTCGCTAAGCTTTCCCATGGTTTTAGCGTGAAACGGTAGAATCGCAAGGACTATAAGTATAGGCCGAAGCCGGGTTCGATTCCATGCCACGTAAAGATCATCTGCTGCTGCCGGAGACCTCTGATCCGACGCGTTATCGCGAGTCGCAGAAGGTCACATGGGTCAGTATCCTCGTCAATATGGTGCTGACCGTGGCGCAAATTACCATCGGTCTGTTTGCCCATGCGCAAAGCCTGGTGGCGGACGGCTTTCATTCGCTGTCAGATCTGATCGCCGATTTCATGGTGCTGCTTGCCAACTATCACAGCCGCCATCCGGCCGACGAAAGCCATCCTTACGGGCATCACAGAATCGAGACCGCTGCTTCGCTGGCGCTCGGCCTGTTGCTGGCCGGCACCGGTGCGGCGATCCTCTGGTCAGCGGCCGTCCGCCTCCAGCACCTTGACGAATTGCCGAACGTGGCGCCAATTGCCCTGTGGACGGCACTGGCCACGCTGGCGGCGAAAGAAGGCCTGTTCCGCTACATGCTGGCTGTCGCCGAAAGATTGCGCTCGCCGATGCTGGTAGCAAATGCCTGGCATGCGCGTTCCGATGCCGCATCGTCGCTGGTTGTGGCGGCGGGATTGGGCGGCAGTCTGCTCGGCTACCGTTTTCTCGATCCGGTCGCGGCAATCCTCGTCGGCTTCATGATTTTGTGCATGGGACTCAAATTCACTTATGAATCGGTGCGCGAGCTCGTCGATACGGCGCTTTCCGACGAGGAGGTCGAACGTATCCGCACCACGCTGCGCGAAACTCACGGAGTTCTTGGTCTGCACGAATTGCGCACGCGGCGCATGGCGCATCAGGTGCTGGCCGATGCCCACATCCAGGTTGACGCACGGATCAGCGTCTCGGAAGGTCATCGTATCGCCGAAACTGCACGCAGGCGCGTGCTCGGCGAACACCCGGAAGTTCTCGATGTCCTGGTGCATGTCGATGCCGAGGAAGATCTGCCACCCGGCACACGGGGCGCCGCGTTACCAGAGGAATTGCCGGAACGAACGGCACTGCTTGAGCACCTGCGTCGAATACTGGATGCCGACGCCCTCAACGTAAACTTCGAGAGAGTGTTGCTGCATTATCTGAATAATCGTGTCGAGGCCGAAATTTTCCTGGCACGCGGAATCTGGGATGACACCGTTCGTCTTGCACACCTCGAACAGCGTCGCTCCGAATGCCTGGCCAGCGACCCCTATTTCAGCGCAATCAGCCTGAGCCTACGGATTGCACCAAATTAGTGCAGATATCCAAGACTCGCATCATGATGGTGCGGCGGATTTTTCAGGACACCGGCCATTTCTCTTGTGGCACAATTACATGTTTGCCTGATCCATCTGGCACAAAATCTGCTAGAGAATATTCGCTTCCCGATCACTCTAACCTCGCAAGGAGACCCCACTCATGTCGCCGCAAGAAGTCGTAAAACTAATCAAGGACAAGGAAGTCAAGTTCGTTGACTTCCGCTTTACCGATACCCGCGGCAAGGAGCATCACGTCGGCGTGCCGGCGCACGTTGTCGATGCCGACAAGTTCGAGGAAGGCCACGCTTTCGACGGCTCCTCGATCGGCGGCTGGAAGGGTATTCAGGCCTCCGACATGCTGCTGATGCCGGACCCGGCCAGCGCCTATCTTGACCCGTTCATGGACGAAACCACACTGGTCATCACCTGCGATGTGGTCGAGCCGTCCGACGGCAAGGGCTACGACCGTGACCCGCGCTCGATCGCCAAGCGTGCCGAAGCCTACCTGAAGAGCAGTGGCTTGGGCGATACCGCCTACTTCGGCCCGGAACCCGAATTTTTCATTTTCGACTCGGTCGAATGGAAAATCGATATGTCAGGCTCATCCTGCAAAATTTTCTCGGAAGAAGCTGCATGGGCTTCCGGTGACAAATTCGAAGGTGGCAACACCGGCCACCGCCCGGTTGTCAAGGGTGGCTATTTCCCTGTTCCCCCGGTCGACAGTCTCAACGACATTCGCGCCGCCATGTGTCTGGCGCTGGAAGCCTGCGGCGTGCCGGTCGAAGTACATCACCATGAAGTTGCCACCGCCGGCCAGTGCGAAATTGGTACCGTGTTCAACACGCTGGTGCGCCGCGCCGACCAGACGCAAGTGCTGAAGTACATTGTGCATAACGTCGCCCATAACTACGGCAAAACGGCAACCTTCATGCCCAAGCCCATTGTTGGTGACAACGGCTCCGGCATGCATGTGCACCAGTCGATCTGGAAAGGTGGCAAGAATCTGTTCGCTGGCAACGGTTACGCCGGTCTGTCCGAGTTTGCGCTGTACTATATCGGCGGCATCATCAAGCACGCCCGTGCTTTGAATGCCATCACCAATCCCGGCACCAACTCGTACAAGCGCCTGGTTCCAGGCTACGAAGCCCCGGTCAAGCTGGCCTACTCGGCACGCAACCGCTCCGCCTCGATCCGCATCCCCTATGTGCAGTCCGACAAAGCCCGCCGCATCGAGACGCGCTTCCCGGATCCGACGGCCAACCCGTACATGTGCTTCGCCGCGTTGATGATGGCCGGCCTTGACGGCGTGCAAAACAAGATCCACCCGGGCGATCCGGCCGACAAAAACCTCTACGACCTGCCGCCGGAAGAGGATGCGAAGATCCCGACCGTCTGCTCCAGCCTCGACCAGGCGCTCGAGTCCCTCGACAAGGATCGCGAGTTCCTGACGCGTGGCGGTGTGTTCAGCAACGATTTCATCGATGCCTACATCACCCTCAAGATGGAAGAAGTCACGCGTTTCCGCATGACGACGCATCCGGTCGAGTTTGAAATGTATTACAGCCTGTAATACATTTCGGTCTGTTTTTTGCTGATCAAGGACGGGGGCATGTTCCCCCGTCTTTTTTTTCATGCGACTTTCGCATACACTTCGCCTTTGTCAAAGACGTTATGAGATCCCATCACATGACTCGTCGCCATATTTTTTTGCTGATTACGCTGCTTCTGAGCGGCACCGCCACCGGTGTTTGTGCCGATACACTGTACAAATGCATTGATGGATCCGGCCTTGTTCTGTACACCAACCAGAAGACTGGCGCAAAGAACTGCACCGTGCTATCGCACGATTTGCCTGTCACAACAATCAGTGCGCCTGCCAAACCAGCTCCGCGCACCGCAACTCCCGGTGATTTCCCGCGCGTTGATGGCGACACTCAACGCGGACGTGACGGCGATCGCCGCAAGATTCTCGAGCAGGAACTCGGCACCGAACAGCAAAACCTCGACAAGGCCAGGAAAGCCTTGGCCGAAGGCGAAGCCTCGCGCCTTGGCGATGAGAAAAGCTATCAAAAATACCTGGATCGGGTGCAGGACTTGCGCAATGGCGTCGCGTTGCACGAGCGCAATATCGATGCGCTCAAACGCGAACTAAGCAATATTAAATAATTGCCAGGCTTTTCTGCAGGCCACTATTCTGCATTCGACGGGTGCAGAATAGTGGCCTGTTTATTGCTAGTCCAAAGGCATGAGCATTCGCATGGCTACGCCAAAATCAACCGCTGGAAGCGCTTCCCTTGCCGGACTGGATCTGCTGTCCACCGCAGTGATCCTGCTCGACGAACGGCTGTCCATCCGCCATATAAATCCAGCGGCTGAAAATCTCTTCGCCGTCAGTCAGCGCCAGATAATGGGGCAACCGGTCGATCAACTGCTGGGCAAGCCCGCCGAATTGATCGAGGCAATGAAGAACGCCTTGCATAATCGCTGGAGCTATACCGGATACAACATCGCACTGGCGCGTTCCGCCGATGACGCTCTGCATCTCGATTGCACGGTGACGCCAATCGAATCTGGCTTGATGCGCCTGCTGCTTGAATTCCGGCCGATCGATCAACTGCTCAAGGCTGCCCGAGAAGAACGCCTGCTGGAACAACAACAAATAAACCGCGAACTGATTCGCAACCTGGCCCACGAAATCAAGAATCCGCTTGGCGGCATCCGTGGCTCGGCGCAGCTTCTTGAACACGAATTGCAAACCCTCGACAACGCCCCGCAGCTCCGTGAATATACCCAGGTCATCATCAACGAGGCCGATCGCCTGCAGGATCTGATGCAACGGCTGTTGTCTTCGCATCGCGCGATGCAGCCGGCGCTGGTCAATGTGCATGAAATCCTCGAACGCGTGCGACGCCTGATCCTCGCTGAATTTCCCGGGACAAGCGTCCAGCGCGATTACGACACTTCCTTGCCAGACATCACTGGCGATCGCGAGCAATTGATCCAGGCCATTCTCAACATCGCCCGCAACGCTGCGCAAGCAATACAGGGCGGGGAAAGCAAGGACAGCGAGATTGTTTTCCGTACCCGCGCAATACGCCAGGTCACACTGGCCAAGCGCCGCTATCGGCTGGCGCTTGAGTTGCAGATCATCGACAACGGTCCGGGCATTCCCGATGCGATCCGCGACAAAATTTTCTATCCGCTGATTTCAGGCCGCAGCGATGGTACCGGCAGCGGTCTCGGCCTGACCCTGGCGCAGAGTTTCGTACATCAGCATCACGGCACCATCGAAGTGACCAGCCGGCCGGGGCATACCTGCTTTACCCTGTTGCTGCCCCTGCAACCAAGCCACAAAAATCAAGGAGACGCATCATGAATCCAGTATGGGTCATCGACGATGATCGCTCGATCCGCTGGGTACTCGAAAAAGCCCTGGCACGCGAGGCAATTCCCTACAAGAGCTTCGGCTCCGCCGGCGAAGCCATGGCGGCACTGGATGCCGGTGAACTGCCGCAGGTTTTGATTTCAGATATCCGCATGCCTGGTCAATCCGGTCTCGATTTGCTGCGCCACGTCAAAACAAAATTTGCCGATCTGCCGGTCATCATCATGACCGCCTACTCGGACCTTGACTCGGCTGTCGCCGCATTTCAGGGCGGTGCCTTCGAATATTTGCCGAAACCCTTCGATGTCGATCAGGCTATAGCACTGGTGCGCCGGGCCATCGAACACAGTCCGCGCCAAAATATCGTTGCCGAAGCAGCAAGCATCACTCCGGAAATTCTCGGCAAGGCTCCGTCGATGCAGGAAGTATTTCGTGCCATTGGCCGACTCTCTCAATCACATGCCACTGTCCTGATCAATGGCGCTTCAGGTACCGGCAAGGAACTGGTGGCGCATGCCCTGCATCGCCACAGCCCGCGCAGCGGCAAACCCTTCATCGCCATCAATACTGCGGCGATTCCCAAAGACCTTCTCGAGTCCGAGTTGTTCGGCCATGAGCGTGGCGCATTTACCGGTGCGCAGGCGCAGCGTCGCGGCCGCTTCGAGCAGGCCGAGGGCGGCACACTGTTTCTCGACGAAATCGGTGATATGCCATCAGAATTACAAACCCGGCTCCTGCGCGTGCTTTCCGATGGCCATTTCCATCGTGTCGGCGGACAACAGCCAATCAAGGCAAATGTGCGGGTGATCGCTGCCACGCACCAGAACCTTGATGAGCGCGTCAAGCAAGGGTTGTTTCGCGAAGATCTGTTTCACCGTCTGAATGTCATTCGTCTGCGTCTGCCAGCCTTGAAGGAGCGCAGCGAAGACATCCCGCTGCTGACCAGACATTTCCTGCAAAAAAGCGCACAGGAGCTTGGTGTTGAAACCAAGCGCATGTCCGATGCAACACTGAAATATTTGTCTGGCCTGGAGTTCCCCGGTAATGTCCGGCAGATCGAGAACCTCTGCCACTGGCTGACGGTGATGGCACCCGGACAGACGATCGAAGTGACCGATCTGCCGAGCGAACTACGCGAACAGTCGGCGCAGGAAACGCCTCTCGACTGGCTCGATGGGCTTGCGGCCGAGGCCGATCGCCTGATCAGCGTGACACCCGGCGATGTCTTCGAACGCCTGATTGGCGACTTCGAGCGGACGCTGATCCGGCGCGCGCTGGCAGCAACCGGCGGACGGCGCGTCGATGCGGCACAGTTGCTTGGCATCGGCCGCAACACCATCACGCGCAAAATTCAAGAACTCGGACTGGAGGACGCCAAGCCCGCGGAAAGCCAGGATCGGAGATAATGGACACTGTCCGACCTTGAATTTCCTGACCCTTGAACACACCTGACACGTCCGTCGAACTGCTTGATATCGCCGCAGTTGCTGCCGCCCTCGGCGATCTGGCACGGCGCTTCGATATTGATGTGCTGGCCGAATGCGATTCGACAAACACTCGTCTGATGGTGCTGGCAGAGGCCGGGGCGCCATCCGGCAGCGTGCTGGCGGCCGAGCGACAAACGGCCGGACGCGGCCGACGCGGGCGCAGTTGGCTCTCGACACCCGGCGGCAGCCTGACCTTCTCCCTGCTCTGGCGCTTTCCCCACGGCACGGTACTGGATGGGCTTTCGCTTGCGGTTGGCGTTGCGCTGGCACGCTGGCTCAAGTCGATCGGCATCGGCGAAATTGCCTTGAAATGGCCGAACGATGTACTGCTCGACGGGCGGAAACTCGCCGGCATCCTGATCGAACTTGCCCCGGGCCCGCGCCCGGAGACAGCGGTGATCGGGATTGGCCTGAATCTACGCCTGCCGCAGGAGTTACCAGAGGAATTATCCTCAACGGTGGCGGCACTATGCGATGCTGGCGGCGAATTGCCACCACGAAATGTACTGCTTGCCCAACTGCTGCGCGCCTTGCATGAGCAGCTTGTCGATTTTACCCGGCACGGATTTTCCGGCGCACGCACGGCCTGGCTGGCGCATCACGCCTACGCGGATCGGCCCGTCTGCCTGCTCACCGATTTTTCCGCACCGCTTGAAGGCATCTGTCGCGGCGTCGCCGAAGACGGCGCCCTGCTGCTGGAGACCGCCACAGGGCTGCAACGTATCGTCAGCGGCGACGTCTCCCTGAGGGCACCCTGATGCTGCTGTGTCTCGACTGCGGCAACAGCCGTTTGAAGTGGGGCATGTTTGCCGATACTGCTCAGCAACCGCATTGGCTGATACAAGGCGCTCTGCCGCTGGCGGACATTGACCAATTACCCCACGCGATTGCCACCCTGCCACATCCAGAGCGCATGATTGCCTGCAACGTTGCCAGCAACGAAGTACATATGCTGCTCGAGAAAAATGCCGGGATCATCGACGTACCGCTCGTCTGGAGTAAAAGCTGCGCTGCACAATGCGGGGTGACCAACGGCTACGATCAGCCGGGCCAACTCGGCGCCGACCGCTGGGCCGCCCTGATCGGCGCGCGGCAGATGCATTCCGGCGCATGTCTCGTCGTCAATGCCGGCACGGCGACAACTGTCGACGTACTGGATGCCAGCGGCTTTTTTCGCGGCGGTATCATCCTGCCGGGCATCGACCTGATGCGCATCTCACTGGCGCAACATACAGCACGCTTGCCACTTGCCGATGGCGAGTTCCACGCCCTGCCGCGCAACACTCAGGATGCCATCGACAGCGGCTGTCGACTGGCCACGGCCGGCGCCATCGAGCGCATGTTTGCGCAGATCGCCGGCGAAACCGATGCTGTCTGTCTGCTCTCCGGCGGTGCAGCCGAGTGTATTGCGACATTGCTGGACATTCCGCTGCGACGCATCGACAATCTGGTGCTTGAAGGTTTGGCACGCATCGGCAGCAGCACAAATTAGTTCATCGACACCAACTGAAATCAGCGATCAAAGGCACATTATGGAAAATCTGCGCGTTCATCTCGACGAATCTGAAATCCCCACACACTGGTACAACGTCGTTGCCGACATGCCCAATCCACCTGCTCCACCGCTCGGGCCGGACGGTAAGCCGGTCACGCCGGAGAAGATGCTGCAGATTTTTCCACCCAGCATTCTCGAGCAGGAAATGTCGGCCGAACGCTGGATCGCGATTCCCGATGAAGTCCGGGACATCTACCGTATGTGGCGGCCAACACCGCTGTGCCGCGCCTTGCAGCTCGAGAAGGCGCTGGGTACACCGGCGAAGATTTACTACAAGTATGAAGGGGTCTCCGCCGCCGGTTCGCACAAGGTTAATACCGCCATCCCGCAAGCCTATTACAACAAGCAAGCCGGCATCAAGCGTATCGCCACGGAAACCGGCGCCGGTCAGTGGGGCTCGTCAATGGCACTGGCCGGGCAGATGTACGGTCTGGAAGTTCGCGTGTATATGGTCAAGGTCAGCTACGAGCAGAAAATTTATCGTCGCTCGATGATGCAGACCTGGGGCGCAGAGGTCTTTGCCAGCCCAACCACACAGACGCAAGCCGGCCGCGATGCACTGGCCATCGACCCGCACAGCCCCGGCTCGCTAGGCATCGCGATTTCCGAAGCGGTCGAAGAAGCTGCTTCGCGCGCTGACACCAACTACACGCTGGGCTCGGTGCTCAACCACGTGCTGCTGCATCAAACAGTGATCGGCCTGGAAACGAAAAAACAGTTCGAGAAAATCGGTGCCTATCCCGATGTAATTTTTGCGCCCTGCGGCGGAGGTTCCAACTTCGGTGGCATCGCCTTTCCTTTCCTTGCTGACAAGGCGACAGGCGGCAAGAAAAATGCACGACTGGTGGCCGTCGAGCCGACCTCCTGCCCGACGCTGACCAAAGGGCACTACGCTTACGACTTCGGTGACGCTTCCGGCTACACACCACTGATGTTGATGTATACCCTCGGCCACGATTTCGTGCCTCCCGGCATTCATGCCGGCGGCTTGCGCTATCACGGCGATTCGCCGCTGGTCTCGCAGCTTTACAAGGAAGGCTTGATCGAAGCGGTGGCAGTTGGCCAGGTCGGCACCTTTGAGGCCGGCGTACAGTTCGCCCGCACCGAAGGCATCATCCCGGCACCAGAAGCCTGTCACGCGATTCGTGCCTGCATCGACGAAGCATTGCGCTGCAAGGCGAGCGGCGAAGCCAAGACGCTGTTGTTCAACCTCTCCGGACACGGGCATTTCGACATGGCGTCCTATGACAAATATTTTTCCGGACAACTCGAGGACTACGCCTATCCCGAGGAAGCCATCAAGGCAGCGCTACACAGCCTGCCAAAAGTTGGCTGAGGTCGGCTGAGTTCAGCCGGGACCGATATCGATATGGCAAAATTTCTGCGCACGCTCTTCTTTCTGCTAATCCTCGCCAACCTGTTGTTCCTTGCCTGGGGACAGGGTTATTTCGGAACAGTCGAGGAAGGACATGAACCACAGAGGCTCACCAATCAGTTGACGCCGGAAAAGCTGCGCGTCTCCGAACTGGCGCCACAACCTCCTGCACCGCCGCCCCCCGTGGAAGCCTGCCGACTGATCAGCGGGTTGAATGTTGCGGAAACACAGCATTTGCAAACGCAGGCGCAAACCGACGAAAAACTGGCTGCTCTGAAATTTATGGTCAAACCGCAGGAGGCGCCATCCGGTTTCTGGGTTTTCATTCCTCCACTCGCCAACAAGGCTGCCGCCGAAAAGAAAATGGCCGAACTCAAGAAGCTGGGGATTGCCGATTTATATTTGATGGCCGAGGAAGGTGCTGACAAACTGTCCATTTCACTGGGGATGTTCAGCAGCGAGCAGGCTGCCAACGAATTCCTGCAAAGCCTGACGAAGCGTGGTGTCAAGTTGGCAAAAATACAGCCGCGCAGCAAACCGGCAGAGAAAGTCCTTCTTGAAGTGCGTGGGCCTCAGGACTTGTTGCTGACACGGCTCCCCGAACTGCTGGCGGGATCAATCGGCACCAACGTCGGCGAATGTCCGAACAACAACTAAAAATGTTCAACGCATGACAAGCCCGCAGATCTGCCGCGTGATCGGCCTGACTGGCGGAATCGGCAGTGGGAAAAGCGCGGCAGCGGCGATGTTTGGGGAACTTGGCGCCGCCGTGGTTGACGTTGACAATATTGCACACGAATTAACGGCACCGTCCGGTCTGGCGATTGAGGCAATTCGCCAGGCTTTTGGCGATGAACTGATTGCCGCTGACGGCGCTCTCGACCGGTCGGCGATGCGCCAGCGGATATTTGGCGATGCAGTCGCCAAATCGCGTCTTGAGGCCATCCTCCACCCGATGATCGGCGCTGAAAGCCTGTATCGATGTGAAACTGCATTGGCCTCGGGTGCGCCCTATGTAATGCTGGTCGTGCCACTACTCGTCGAATCCGGGACCTATCGCAGCCGGGCAGACCGGATCGCCGTGGTCGACTGCGCCGAGGAAACCCAAATTACCCGCGTCATGTCTCGCAGCGGCCTCGCCCGCACCGAGATCGAGCGCATCATGGCAACACAAGCCAGTCGCACCGAACGGCTGGCGATTGCCGACGACATCATCGACAACAATGCCGGTCTCGCCGAATTACGGGCGCAGGTGACCAATCTGCATCGGAAATACCTCACCTGTGCCATAAAAAAATATTGACAGATGGTTGAGGTTTCTCCGTGAATCCGTCAGAATCGTTAAATCTGTCACTTCTTTCGGCGCATGCAGCGTATCCGTTCAGCGTGATTAACTACGAATATCCTCTTAATGAGCGCATTCGCACGCTACTGCGTCTTGAGGACATGTTCGACAGGGCGCTGCACTTCACTGCCGCCGATGCTCCGGAAGACCACCATGTCGCACTGCTGACAATATTCGAGATTCTTGAAGTTGCAGCACGCGCCGATCTCAAATTTGACCTGGTTCAGGAACTCGAACGCCAGCGCCAAACACTGCTGTCCTTCCGCAACAATCCCGAGATATCTGAAGACGCACTGTCTGGCGCGCTTTATGAAATTGAATTGGCAAGCACACAGATGCTCGCCATGCAGGGCAAGATCGGCCAATATCTGCGCGAAAATGAGTGGCTGATGTCGATCAAGCAACGCGCCATAATTCCTGGCGGTGTTTGTGAATTCGATCTACCGGCTTACCATTACTGGCGGCATCGCGATCCCGAGCAGCGCCGCGATGCACTCAATGGCTGGCTGGCGCCAATGTTACCAATCCGCGCCGGGCTGTCCATTGTTCTGCGCCTGCTGCGTGCATCGGGCCATCCGGAAACACAGATCGCCGCACATGGGGCCTTCCAGCTGATGCTGGCCGGTCGTACTGCGCAAATGCTGCGCCTGCGTGTCAAGCGCAGCGATGCGGCAATCCCGGAAATCAGCGCCAACAAATACGCTCTGAACATCCGGTTTATCTCACCTGACGGCGACCTGCGCCCGCGCCAGTCGGAGGCCGATATCTCGTTTGAGCTGACTTTTTGCAACCTGTGAACCAAACTGCTGCACTCTCCGAAAGCGCACGTTTCGTCAGTTGCCCGATCTGCGGAAAACAGGTTGCCTGGACTGCGGAAAGTTTCTGGCGTCCTTTCTGTTCGAAGCGCTGCAAGCTCGGCGACCTCGGTGCCTGGGCGGCCGAGGAATACCGTGTGGCCGGGTCGGAGCCACCATCGGATGCGGTTGACTGATCAGGGCTGATGCCACGCCGCACGTATCGCGGCAATTCCCTGGGCCCCCGCCTGACACGCCTTCTGCAGATCCTCTTGATTTAATCCGCCGAGAGCGAATACCGGCAGCGGATAATTCTCCAGCATTTTCGCCAGACAATCCCAGCCGATGCCCGGTACTCCCGGATGACTGGCGGTCTCCTTGATCGGCCCGAGTACGACAAAATCGAGGCTGAGACGCGCAGCCTGGTCGAGCTCCATGGCATCGTGGCAGGATGCGGCGACCAATGGAAAATCAGGTCGTGATTCCTGCTTCATCAACCGCGCCGCCGTCAGATGGACGCCATCGGCGCCACTTTGCCGCGCCAGTTCGAAATCGCCATTGACCAGCGCACACGCACCATGCCGATGGCAAATATCGACAGCGGCCTGGATGAATGCAAAAAACTGCTCCGGCGGCAAGGCGGGTTCGCGAACCTGCACAAGGCGCAGACCACGTTCGAGTGCGGCGTGCAATGCGCCGAGTTGCACCTCAATGCCGATTTCTCCGGCATGCGTAATGGCATAGAAATCCGGCAGGCTGAGTGCCGCCAGCAGCGGCGCATTCGCCGGCAGCAGCGGCGCAACTTCAACATTGTCCGGCGTCTGCCAGGCCAGCGCATCATGTTGCAGATCACGCAGTTCACCAGTCCATGCCAATACCCGAAAAAAATGCAGGCGAACATGCGCATGTTCATAGACGAATTCACGAACAATCCACGGTGTGGCACGCGTTACCCGGATGCCAAGCTCCTCATGAAGTTCGCGGAGCAGGGCATCGTATGGAGTTTCACCGCTCTCGATCTTACCGCCGGGAAATTCCCAATAGCCGGCATAAAAACTACCTGACGGTCGACGGCCGAGCAGGAACGTATCATCACTGCGCAAAATTACTGCGGCAGCAACCTCGACGATTTTCTTCAAGATGTACGCGGCCTGGCTTTGGCTTTACTTTTGCCGCCAAGGTCGAGCCGCCCGGCCTGATCGCGGGCAAATTGCCAGGCAACGCGGCCACTGCGTGATCCGCGCAGTAGCGACCATTGCAGTGCATCCATTTGTGAAGCAGCGATCTGCTTGTCCGACAAGCCGAACTCGCGCAGCCAGTGCGCACATATGGCCAGATAATGATCCTGGCCGAAGGGGTAGAAGGACAGCCAGAGGCCGAAGCGATCTGACAAAGAAATTTTTTCCTCAACCGTTTCGTCAGGATGAACCTCTCCATCGATATGCTTTGCAGACAGGTTCTCTGCCATATATTCCGGCATCAGATGACGGCGATTTGAAGTAGCGTAGATCAGCAGATTTTCCGGCATGCCGGCGATCGAACCGTCGAGCACGCTTTTAAGTGTCTTGTAACCCGGTTCGCTGGCCTCGAAGGAAAGATCGTCGCAGAAAATAATGAAACGCTCCGGCCGGTTGACGATCAGTTCAACAATCTCTGGTAAATCGACCAGATCGTACTTGTCGACCTCGATGATGCGCAGACCCTGTTTGGCGTGCCGATTGAATACTGCCTTCACCAGCGAAGATTTGCCGGTACCGCGCGCACCGGTCAGCAACACATTATTGGCACTTTTCCCGGCGATAAACTGGCGTGTGTTCTGCTCGATGCGCGTCTTCTGCTCCTCAATGCCGCACAAATCTGCGAGACGAATTCGATGCAACCTGGTTACAGGGTGCAACTGACCGCGCCCGCTACCGTGTGGCATCTTGATCCAGCGGAACGCCACCGAACGGGCCCAGTCGGGAGGCTGAGAAGGGGATGGCAGCATAGCTTCAACGCGAGCCAGAAGCGCTTCTGCACGCTGAAGAAAATGGGTAATATCATTCATGATGTGAGCCGCTCTGAGGTAAGCTTGCAACCTTCAAAACGTCAGACTTTATCAGAATCATGTCACGTCATTTTTTTACCCTTGGGCTTGCCCTGCTGATTTCCGCCTGCGCTCACCAAAAGTCTATCGTCCCCGAGATCGTTCAGCCACCGATACAGCAGTGTGTTCCGACAGCCTGTCCGGCCTGCCCGGTTTGTCCAGTCGCTGAACTTCCCAAACCCGTCGCATTGCCTTTCGCAATCGCGCGCTGGGAAGACCTGCCCGGCTGGTCTGGATCGATTGAGAAAACCCTTACGCCGGCCTTCAAGGCGCTCCTCGCATCCTGCAACAGCCTGCAAAAACAGGCGGTCTGGCAAGTGCCCTGTGCTACCGCACGCAGCCTCGAATCACCCAATGAAGCTGCTTTGAAAAGCTGGTTTGAAGACCAGATGCAGCCTTGGCAACTGGTCAATCCAGACGGCAGCCGCGAAGGCCTGGTCACCGGTTACTACGAGCCGGTTCTCAAAGCCAGCCGCAGCCGGAGGAAGCCTTTCCTGTATCCGATCTATGGCGTCCCGTCGGACCTGATCGACGTCGAACTCAGCGATCTGTATCCCGAACTCAAACACATGCGTCTTCGCGGCAGAATTGAAGGGCGCAAGCTGGTGCCTTATTTCACGCGCGAAGAATGGGATAAATCACGCCAGGGAAAGGAGGACAACGTTCTAGTCTGGGCCGACGATCCGCTCGATGTGTTCTTCATGCAAATCCAGGGCTCGGGGCAAATACAGCTCGACGATGGCAGCCGTATCCGGGTCAACTATGCTGACCAGAATGGACACCCCTATCGATCGATTGGCCGTTGGCTGATCGACCAGGGTGAGATCAAGATCGAGCAGGCTTCGATGCAAGGCATTCGCACCTGGATGCATGCGCATCCAAAGCGTGCGCAGGAGCTGCTTGATGTCAATCCCAGCTATGTGTTTTTCCGTGAATTGGCACTCGACGGAGAGGGTCCGCCGGGTGCGTTAGGCATACCGCTGACCGCCGAACGCAGCATTGCCATCGACCCGAAATATCTCCCGCTTGGCGTTCCGGTCTGGCTGGCAACGACTTATCCAAACAGTGAGCATGCACTG
Organism: Rhodocyclaceae bacterium; assembly: GCA_035426125.1. GTDB lineage: Bacteria > Pseudomonadota > Gammaproteobacteria > Burkholderiales > Rhodocyclaceae > Sterolibacterium. The sequence goes on along the minus strand of DAOLZE010000007.1, from coordinate 2,880 downwards.
ACACGACTGACGCTGGCACAGGACACCGGCGGTGCAATCCGGGGCGTCGTCCGCGCAGATTTCTTCTGGGGCTCCGGCAATGAAGCAGGGATTCAGGCCGGCAAGATGCGTCAGAAAGGCCAAATGTGGGCGCTCTTGCCACGCGGGTATTCGCCACTGGCAACCAAGAAATAGGCTTGCATCGAACCGAAGATGCTCGAACAGACCCGCCTGAACACACGCCAGATTAGTGCCAAATTTTTCAGTGCGCACCTGTTTAGTGCGCATTTGTTCGCAGCTGGCCAGGCTCATCTCTGGTCATGCGGGTAATTACCTGATTCAAAACGATCTTGATTATTAGCATAATTCTTGCTAGACACCCTTATTCTGTCTAATTAGGGCATCCCCATGGAAAACCTCAAGAGCGCCGGCGATGTTTTGTTTATTCTGCTTGGCGCCATCATGATCCTGGCGATGCATGCCGGATTCGCCTTCCTTGAACTCGGAACCGTGCGACGAAAAAACCAGGTGAATGCCCTGGTCAAAATTCTGGTGGATTTTTCGGTATCGACACTGGCCTATTTTTTCATCGGCTATACGATTGCTTATGGCGTAAATTTTTTTGCCGGCGCCGAAACCCTGGCGCAAAAAAATGGCTATGAGCTGGTCAAATTCTTTTTCCTGCTGACCTTCGCCGCAGCAATCCCGGCAATCGTTTCAGGTGGTATTGCCGAGCGTGCCAAATTTTATCCGCAACTGGCCGCCACTTTTCTGCTGGTGGGCTTCATCTATCCGCTCTTCGAAGGCATCGCATGGAATCATGCATTCGGCGTGCAGGCCTGGCTAAAGGCCTCATTCGGCGAAGAATTTCACGACTTCGCTGGTTCAGTCGTCGTGCATGCAATGGGCGGCTGGATCGCACTAACTGCGGTGCTGCTGCTCGGCGCCCGGCGTGGCCGCTATCACAAGGACGGTGGCATTTCGGCACACCCGCCTTCGAGCATCCCTTTCCTGGCGCTCGGCGCATGGATTCTGACGATCGGCTGGTTCGGCTTCAACGTCATGAGCGCACAAACGCTGGGCAAGATCTCCGGGCTGGTGGCAATGAACTCGCTGATGGCCATGGTTGGCGGCACTCTAGTCGCTCTGCTCGCCGGCAAGAACGATCCGGGCTTCGTGCACAACGGGCCGCTCGCCGGTCTGGTCGCCATCTGCGCCGGGTCCGACTTGATGCACCCGCTGGGCGCATTGCTGACAGGCGGCATCGCCGGCGGCCTGTTTGTCTGGATGTTCACCCTGACGCAAAACCGCTGGAAAATTGACGATGTACTCGGTGTCTGGCCACTCCACGGATTATGCGGCGCATGGGGAGGCATCGCGGCCGGGATTTTCGGCAGCCAGTATTTTGCAGGGCTGGGGGGAGTAAGTTTCATGAGCCAACTGCTAGGTACCGCCCTGGGAATCGCGATCGCCCTGATCGGTGGTTTTCTGGTTTACGGCCTGTTCAAGAAGACCGTTGGCATCCGTCTCGATGCAGAGGAAGAATTCAACGGCGCCGATCTGTCAATCCACAAGATAACCTCATCGCCAGAACATGAAGCTTCATGGTGAACCGTGATCGGAAACAATAAAGTCTGTCGGCGGAGAATAAAGTCTGTCGGAGAAAACTAAACGAACAAAAGCCCGGCGACTGCCGGGCTTATCTTTTCATCTGGTGATAATGATTTAGAAGGGAATCATACTTGGCCGACGCCAGATGCCGGGTAGATTGCTTGCTAGCCAGTCCCTGTCATTCCGGTACAGCCAATCAAATCCGTTTCCGGGAATTCGTCTGATTCGTTTGATAGGAACCCCAGGGTTCTCGTGTAAAACCCTCAAAAATTTCTCGCGGTAACACCCACGTTGCCGCATATCATGCGCACTCTCCCATGCCTTGCGCAATTCAGAATGGCGGGCAAGATAGTCCTTGATGAAGGATTTTCGTATTCCCAGCGTCTCAGCAATTATTTCTCTCTCTTCTCCAGATCGAAGAAGCTGATTCAGCGTTTTCTCAGTTTCATGGGTGAGGACTCTCGGCCGTCGGCGATAAGGCACCCCAACCTTCCCTAGGTGACGAATTGCTTGATTTGGCGAGATGCCAAGCTGCCCACATACTGCATTTGTCAACGGCGATTTAATATTGATACAGTTTTCCGCGAAGCAGCGATTCAAAACTGATACACCCCCAAGTTCTGATTCTGTATTTGCGCAACATTGGTGGCTTGTAGGGCGGGCCGCAGGCCCAACCGGAAAGCTGCCTATGTCGCGCGGCCCTCAATCGGTGGTTGCCGCCTTTCTGGTCTGCACGATGCCGGCCTGACGTTGATGTTTGAGCCGGTAGCTTTCACCGGCAATGGGCAGGATGCGGGCGTGGTGCAATAGGCGATCGAGCAGTGCCGCTGTGAGCGTGGCGTCTTGGGCAAAGGTCGCATCCCACTGGCCGAAGGGCAGATTGCTGGTCACGATCAGAGAACCGCGCTCAATGAGGAACGCACCACAGATACTCGTTCAGGATATCCATCTGTAGATGGTGAGTGTGTCCTCGTCGCCAATTACCCACCACGGACCACCGGGTCACCACCCGGCTGATCGCCGAAAAGGCGGGGGCGAACATCTCGATGATTCGCTACTACTTCGGCAACAAAGAGGGGCTCTGCACAAAGCTCTTCGGCCCGGTAGCGAACCGCGCTTCGAGACTATCAGCCGCGTTTGTGCTGCCTTGGGTGTGCTCTTGGTGGCGCAACCAATGCGTCTAGCCCACTGACGGAATTTTCGGCGGTAACGGCTTACAACCCCGACTTTGTTGGTAGGCGGATTCAAGTCTGAAGTGCAACGGTGTTTTGGTGCGAGTGTAGCTGCTGC
>DAOLZE010000006.1:0-25771 GCA_035426125.1 Rhodocyclaceae bacterium | reverse complement strand
CCTGCACGCCGCGCGCGATGACAACTGGCGTTTCTATCTGTTGTCCGGCTTGTTGCTGGCTGGCGCGGCGCTCTCCAAGTATTTCGCCGCGCTGCTCGGCTTTGCCTATCTGTTGCATGCGCTGGTGCACCCCGGTCGGCGCAAGTGGCTGGGGCTGCTGCTGTGCTACAGCGCGGTCGTGCCAGCGCTGCTGTTGATGGCCTGGTGGAATTCCAGCCATTGCTGGTCGAACTACATGTTCAATTTCGTCAATCGCCACGGCGATGCCGGCTGGTCGTGGCAGACACCGCTCCTTTATCTGGTGATGCTGCTGTACATGCTGACGCCGCCGGTTGTATGGCTGCTGATCCGTGAGCGCGCTGCGCTGGCCACGACTTGGGTAGCCGCACCTGGCCGCGCCTTGCTGTCGATTGCCGCTGCGCCGCTGCTGTTGTTCGCCGGCCTGTCGTTGGTCAAGGAAATCGGCCTGCATTGGGTGCTGGCTTTCCTGCCATTTGTTTTTATCGCGCTGGCCGGCATGCTCGACGCGGCGCGTCTGCAGCGCGTTGTCAATTTTTTTATCGGCTTCGCCATATTTCATATCATCGTTATTGTCGCCATCGCCCAGTTTCCTCTCGAAGCCTGGCAGCGCACTCGCCTGTATGACGGGATCGTGCTGACTTTTGAGACACAAAAACTGCTCGAACAACTGAAACCCTATGAAAAAGACTACGTCTTCGCCAGCGACGGTTTTTCCAATGCGGTAACGCTGGGCTACAACGCCCGTCACTACTTTCTGGTATTTGGCGAGGGCTCGAGCCATGCACGTCATGACGATATCCTGACCGATTTTCGTGCGCTGGATGGCAGGAATATCCTGATCCTGCGCAAGACGCCGCCTGATCCGGATTACTACGAAAAATTTTTCCACAAAGTTGACGTCCGCAGCTTCAAGGTGCGCGGTGTCGACTTCTACATCGTTCTCGGCCGTACTTTTTACTATGCAGCCTATCGTGATGACGTGCTGGATTGGGTGCGCAGAAATTATTATGCGATTCCGCGCTGGTTGCCGCAGAATGGCTGCTATTTCTGCGATCGCTACTTCCCGGAGACGTCATGCTGCAAGTGAAATTGCTGGTTCGTCTGCTGCGCCCACACCAGTGGCTGAAGAACGGCTTTGTCCTGATTGGTCTGCTGTTCAGCCATGCCTGGCGCGATCCAACGCATATCGGTGAGGCACTGTATGCCTTTGCCATTTTTTGCCTGCTGGCTTCGGCGGTGTATGTGATGAATGACTTGGTCGACCGCGATCAGGATCGCAAGCATCCGGCCAAGCGCCATCGTCCGCTGGCCAGTGGCGCAATCGGTGTACCAAAGTCACTGGCCTTGATGATGGCCTGCTTCGGTGGCGGCTTCGGCTTGTTGATGCTCAGCGGTAATCGTGCACCCTGGGTGTTCTTCACCTATGTTGCGTTGAATATCTTGTATACGCTGGGGCTCAAGCATGTCGTCATCCTCGATGTGTTCATCATCGCCGCCGGTTTCATGCTGCGGATTCTTGCCGGCACACTTGGCATCGGCATCGACCCTTCGCAATGGCTGTTGTTATGCGGACTGATGCTGACGCTGTTTCTCGGCTTCGCCAAGCGGCGCTCAGAAATCAGCGTGCTCGATGAACGCGATGCCGTTGCGCATCGTCGTGTACTTGAGGATTATTCGCTCAAGCTGCTCGATCAACTGATGACGGTCACGGTTGCCGGCACCATCGTTTCCTACAGTCTATACACAGTGAGTGCCGAGACGGTGACGTTGCATGGGACGACTCACCTGATTTACACCGTGCCCGTCGTCATCTATGGCATGTTTCGCTATCTGTTTCTGCTGCATCGTCGCGGTGGTGGCGGTGATCCAGCGCAGCAACTGCTTGCTGACGCTCACTTGCTGGCAGCGTTGCTCATCTGGCTGGCGCTGGTGCTGGCAATCCTGCGGCAGGGACTATAATGGAGGCACGGGCGGTTGTGTTCTGGGTGTCTTGACAATGATGCCGCGAAAAAGGGGTTGGCGATGAGTGCAGATACAGATACAGGAGTTCTTGAATTTGAAGGCGCCGAAAAAAGCCGCTTTACCGGATTCGAGAAACTCGGCAAAGCGTTGCCTTTTGTCGAACGTATTTACGAAATCATCGATCACATCCACTTGTTTTCGGGGTTTTCCCAGGCGGATGTCGCCAGCCTGGCGCAGCATATGGAATGCTTTCACGCACCGGCGGGCAGAGAAATCATTCGTGAAGGTGAGCTGGGTGATTTCATGCTGCTGTTGCTTGATGGCAGCATCGAGATCAACAAGATCGACAAGACCGGTCTACCGCAACGCATCAGCCTGGCCGGGCCGGGCAAGACGCTTGGAGAAATGTCGCTGATTGATGGTGAACCACGCTTTGCCAGTTGCGTGACCCTCGAGCCGACTACTTTTGCCGTGCTTGATCGTGCGGCGCTCGGTCAGATACTGGCGATCGAACCCCATCTCGGCATCAAGGTTCTGATGCAAATGCTGGTGTTGCTGAATCAGCGCCTGCGTGACGCCGGCAAGCGGTTGGTGCAGGCGCTGGAACTCGATTAGAAAAACGCGGAATAATTCGTTCCGCGTTTCGTTCGATCCACGGGCTGGACGAGTTTACGCGATTGATTTCCCGTTTCCTTGGACGCCAGGCAACATTGCGCAGCTATTTCACCGGCGTTACAGGTAATCGCGCCAATACAGCCGCGGCTGCGCATGCCTTGGTAAATTCAAACAGTGCAAAGGTCGCACAGCCGATCAGGCAGGCGATCAACCAGTCTCGCCAAGCGGTCGGAGTAAAGGCAAATGCCCCGGCCAGCAGTGGCTGCCGTGTCACTGCGAGCAGGGCAAGTGCGGTGCCGCCGAGCACCCAATAGCTGGCAGGGTTCAGCCCGCGCAGTGCCGGCCAAAATCCTGCGACGAGCGAGCGGCTGCTCAACACCAACATCGAATCGGCGACGATCAGAGCCACGAAGGCCAGTCCGCGAGTTTCTTCAACGCTCCTGCCGGCATTAAGCAGGAACCAGTACAGCAGCATGGCCACGCCCGCCGTCAGTGCGCCTTGAATCATGCTCAGGATGATATGGCTGGATGCGATCAGCCGCTCTTCTGGTGTGCGTGGCGACATGCGCATTAGCGCTTCTTCGTTGGCTTCAGCCTCGAAGACGATCGAGCAGGCAGGATTGATGATCAGTTCCAGAAATGCAATATGGATTGGCGCGAGCATCAGCGGTAATCCAAGCAGCAGCGGCATGATCGACAGGACGACAATCGGCACATGCACCGCCAGCGTATAGATCATGGCCTGACGCAGGTTGCGGAATATCCGTCGGCCGAGGCGAATGGCATGGACGATGGCACCGAAATCGTCGTTGAGCAGCACCAGCGAAGCGGCTTCGCGTGCTACGTCTGTGCCGCGTCGGCCCATGGCGATGCCGATATGGGCGGCCTTCAGCGCCGGTGCGTCATTGACGCCGTCGCCGGTCATGGCCACGATTTCGCCACGGGCTTTCAGAGCCTCGACGATACGCAGTTTTTGCTGTGGTGTGACCCTTGCAAAAATACCGACGCCAGCAATTTGCGCAACAATGTTTTTGTCATCCAGTAGCTCGGCGCCCGTCAGCATGCGCGAATCATCGATGCCGGCCTGTACCGCGATGGTGCGAGCGGTATGCGGATGATCGCCGGTAATCATCACCACCCGGATACCGGCTTGTCGACATTCCTCGACCGCACCCGGTACTTCGGTGCGCAAGGGATCTGCCAGACCGACCAGCCCAAGATACTCGAAAGCAAAATCGTGCTGGAGATCGGGAAAGGTGCCACTCCGATGTTCTGCTCTGGCCACACCGAGGACGCGCAGGCCGCGTTCGGCCATGACGGCAACCTGTGCGGTAACCTGCGCAGTCTGCGCTGCGTCCAGATGACAGAGGTCAGCGATGGCTTCCGGCGCACCCTTGCAGGCAACCGCCTGCAGGTGCCGGCCGGGAACCTGCCAGAGATGCGACATGGCTGGCAGGTCCGGCAATCGTTCATACTCGCGCGTCAGATTCCAGTCGGTATGGAGATGCTCGGTATTTGCCAGGTATTCATTCGCCATGCGATGCACGGCTTGCTCCATTGGATCGAGAGGCTCTGTTTCGCTGGCCAGCACGCTGTATTCGAGCAGTTCGTGGAAGTGTTCCGGCAACACTTCAAGTGCGGTTCGATTCGTCACATCAAATTGTTGTCCATCGACGGCCAGGGCCGCCACGGCCATGTGGTTTTGTGTCAGCGTGCCGGTTTTGTCGACGCACAGTACGGTAGTTTCACCGAGGGTTTCGATGGCACCGAGCCGGCGCGTCAGCACCCGTTGCTGAGCGATGCGGCGCGCGCCGAGCGCGAGAAAGATGATCAGGATGACAGGAAATTCCTGCGGCAGGATGCCCATCGCCAGGGTGATGCCGGCCAGCAGGCCGTCGAGCCAGCCGCCGCGGATCGCCACATACAGCGCCGTGAACAGCAGACACAGAGTGCCGGCGATCAGTGCCAGGCGCTTTGTCAATTCGCCGATCTCGCGCTGCAACGGTGAGGTTTCATTGTCGATGGACTGCAGTGATTTGCCGATGCGGCCGAGTTCGGTGGCGGCACCGATGGCGCTGACGCACATGATGCCCTGGCCGCTAGTGATCAGCGTACCGGCAAAAATTTTGGTGTTGCCACGCTCGTCCTGTGCCGCGGCACATTTGGCAACCGCCAGCGATTCGCCGGTCAGTAGCGATTCGTCGACCGACAGTTCGTGGGCTGCCAGCAGATGACCATCCGCCGGTACACGGTCGCCTTCGCCGAGGATCAGGATGTCGTCGCGAACCACATCGCGGCCGGCGATGCGGATGGCGTTGCCGTCACGGATCGCCAGTGCGCGCGGGCTGGAGAGGTCACGCAAGGCCTCAAGCGCTCGCTCGGTGTGGCGCTCCTGCAGAATCGTCACGGCCATGATGATGCAGACGAAGGCCAGCAGCATCAGCGCTTCGTTCAGATCACCCATCAACAGGTAGATTGAGCCGGCGCCGAGCAGGAGCAGAAACATTGGCTCACTCGCCACTTCGCCGGCAATTCTGGAAAAGCCGCGCCTCTGCTCGGGCTCCAGCTCATTTGGCCCTTCAGCCACCTGGCGGGCTGTGGCTTCCGTTGTGGTCAGACCAGCGGGGTATGCAGACTGCTGCATGGTGTGGTGAGCGGTGGGGTGGCGCTCAGGCGTTCTTACCCTTTTGCCAGAGCACATCGCCGCAACCAGCGCCGTGGTTGAGAGTGCGGGCAAGGACAAATAGCAGGTCGGACAGCCGGTTCAGATACTGGCGGCCACTTTCGGATATTTTTTCGTCATGGCCGAGGGCGACTACCGAACGCTCGGCGCGGCGGCAAATGGTTCGCGCCAGATGCGCATAAGCCGCAGCACGGCTGCCGCCGGGAAGGATGAACTCCTTGAGCGGTTCAAGCGTGGCGTTGTAGCGGTCGATCGCCGCCTCCAGCCGACCCGGCTGATCAATGCCGAGCAATACCGCGCCGGGAATCGACAGCTCGCCGCCGAGATCGAACAAGTCGTGTTGCACGCCGGTCATCAGTTCCGCGATGTCGCCGGACAAATCTTCACAGAGCAGCAGGCCGATCACGGAATTCAACTCGTCGACATCGCCGAGTGCGGCAATGCGCCGGCTGTCCTTGCCGGTGCGGCTGCCGTCACCGAGCCCGGTACTACCGGCATCACCGGTGCGCGTGTAGATTTTCGACAGGCGGTATCCCATTTGAATCTCCGCAGAAAATTTCAATTATAGTCGAGGCCTTTCCATCATCCTCTATCCTGCCATGATCCCAAGGTGGGAGAAATCCCCGCGCGCATTTGCAGCGGTGCTTTAGAATCCTGTATTGTTATTGTTCCAGCGTGGCAAAGAATGCTTTCAGCAAATCAATACCAGTGAAGACCAGCATGCTGACAAACGCCGATGATTATCTGATCCATCAACTTCCGGTACCGGCGACGACGCCGGGTACGACCGACCGCAATTTCTACGAGCGTTATTATTTTGAAGGTTACAGCCCGGATGGCGATACCTTCGTCGTGGTTACTCAGGGCGTCTATCCGCTGCTCAATCTGACCGATGCAGCCTTCATGATCCAGCGCGACGGCATCCAGCACAGCATCTTCTCTTCGCGCCATCTGAACTATGAGCGGCTCGACATGCGCGTGGCGCCGATCGAGGTGCGGGTACTGGAGCCGCTGAAAAAACTCGCGGTCATCGTTGAGCCCAATGAATATGAGATTTCAGCCGAGATTACGCTGACCGGACGGACGGCTCCCGTTGAAGACGAGCGGCTGATTCTGACCGATGGCCCCCGCGTCATCATGGATACTTTTCGGCTGGTTCAGCATATGGACTGGCAGGGCCAGATTGAGGCATTCGGCAAGACCATCGACCTCAAGGGTTGGCGCGGCATGCGCGATCGTTCGTGGGGTATTCGTCAGATCGGCATTCGCGATCCGCAACCGTTTGTGCCGCCTCGTCCGCTACCGCTGTTCTGGCTGGGTGGACCGCAGACTTATGATGACTGCGGCATCTATTTCCATGCCATGGATGACGAACAGGGCCGAATTCGGAGTCGCATGTGCGTTATTCATGCCGTGGATGGCAGCGCGCCACAGCGCATTGAAAATGTCGTCTTCAAGCTGGCGTATCGCAGCGGCACGCGCCTGATTACCAATGCGGAGATCCGGGGGCAATTGCCGGATGGCGGTGAGGTGCTGATCGAATACTTCCCCGAAGAACTTGTGAGCATGCAAGGCGCCGGCTTCGGTCATCCGGTGTGGAGTCCCGGCATGTATCACAACGATCATGAGCACTATGGCCAGACGTTCGACATGCGCGAACTGGACCCAAACAGTCCGCAAAATTCACATCTGCTGCACCTTTGTCGTGCCCGTCTGCACTTGCCGGGGGACCGCGTTCGCGAGGGACGCGCTACGCTGGAGCAGGCGGTGTATGGGCCGCATACGCCATCGGGCTTCAAGGGATTCGACGACGTCGCGCCATAAAAAATGCCGCCAGTATCCGGCTGACGGCATTTTTTGATGCATGGCGACTGAATGATGTCAGTCGCCGATAAATCGGTTGTTCAGGATATCTTGTTGGCCTTTTCCATGACCCACCACAGTGAGCCGGGGAACAGGCGACGCCACAACATCATGAAGCCGGCGGGTTTTGGGCGCACTACCCAGTCGCCACGTTCGATGGCGGCTTCGACAGCATCAATGATTTCTTCAGGTTTCGCCATATTTTTTCCGGACTTGGCCGAATCCTTGAGGCTTTCCGGGCCATGCTCGGTGGCCTGGTTGACCAGTGGGGTATTGACCATCGGCGGGCAGACCAGCAGGAAGCGGATCGGGCTCTTGAGATTCTCGCGCACCAGGGTTTCGGCGAAGGCGTTGATCGCAGCCTTGGTGGCACTGTAAGCGCCGAGGTTGTGTGTCAGCACGGAACCGGCCATCGAACCGTAGAGAATGATGTCGCCGCTGCCACGTTTTTCCATCAGCGGCATCACCGCCTTGGTGAGGTTGACCGTACCAAAGTAGTTGATGGCCATCACCTTGTTGATGAGCTCGGCCGGCATATCCTTGATCGACTGACCCGGCATGATCGCAGCGCAGTGCGTCAGGCGGTCGATCGGACCGAGATCCTGCTCGATCTGTGCAACGACCTGGCGAACCTCCTCAAGATTGGAGACATCGCACCTGTAGGGTTTGATGTTGGGTGACTGGGCGGCGGTTTCCTGCAGGCCCTTGTCATTGAGGTCCATGATGGCAACCTTGGCACCTTGTTTGGCCAGGCGCAGGGCATCAAGCTGCCCCATACCGCTGGCGCCACCGGTTACCAGCGCAACTTTTCCTTTGAATGCCATGTAATTCCTTTCAGTGTTGGGTGGAGACGGAGGACCACGCGACGCGCTGTCTGCCGTTTGGATATTTAGAAATTCCAGGGATCTTCACCCTTGAGTATCTTGCGGATGATCTCACGGCCGAAGAGGTAGTTGTTGGGATCGTCTTCCGGCGTGCGTTCGCCGAAGTGGATGGAGCGTTTGTTGATGCGGATGTCGAACATCGCCATCCGCATCAAACTGAAGCCGAGGTACCAATTGATGTTCTGGAGCTTCGTGCCGCTGAGCCGCTCGTAATTGGCAACGATGTCCTCACGGCGCATATAGCCCATCATCGGCGCCTCGGGGAAGCCGAAGTTGAGGGCGATGTACTGGAAATACTTGTGGAAGAAGATCAGCCAGGCAACATCGAGTTCACGTGGGCCGAAGACGGCCATTTCCCAGTCAAGGACGGCCTGGGGTTCGAAGTTGTCCCAAAGGATATTGCCGGGACGTGCGTCGCCCCAGCAAATGACCGATTCACTCTCGGTCTTCGGCCAGCTGGCTTCGAGCCAGGCCATCAGTTCCGAGATCAGCGGTGTTTCGAGACCTTCGCGCGCCCAATCGTAATAATTTTTCCAGTCGTTGAAGATGCGCCGCATCGGCGAGCCTTCCTGGCTCTTCGGTTGCAGGAAGGCGACCTCGGCAGGGGTGGTCTTGACGCCATGGATGCCGGCAATCATGGCGACTGCGTTATTCTGGAGCCTGGCCTGGTTTTCCGGGGTAGCTTCCAGTAACCAGCCGTCGAAAAGATAGGGCGGCAGGTCAGGAACAGGCTCGCCTTTTGAGCGTTCCATGATGAAGAAAGGCATCCCCAGGGGCTCCGGGCTTGGTTCGTCCCACACAACTTTTGGCACCTTTACGGCGCTGCGTTCACCCACCATGCGCATGACATTTACCTGAAGCTCGAAGTCGTATTCCCTGAATATCGGGTAGGCATCGTTGGCTGGCGGCAGGCGTCCCACGAAAGAACCGCTGCGCTGGACGCCCTTGTCTTTCCAGGTCATATCAAAAAGCAGGGTTTCGCTCGACATGCCAGCATTGCCGGGATTGCGTATTTCGGACAGGCGTGGCTCGGAACCTGGCCCAAGAGTCTTCTCCATCCAGGCAGTCAGGCGTTGACCGATTACACCGAGATCGCGAGTGGATGTTCGCACTTGGGTCATATCTTGTGTTTCCATCATTTCAAAGCGGCTCCTGTTGAGACTTACAAAAAGGAAAAGAAGAAAAAGGCAAGCATGGTTTTGAGTAAAATCACTTATTTCAGATTGTCTGGCCAGAACGAGGAAAGTAATTGTTTTTGGCTACGCCACCGCTGAAAATGCCGCATGATAAAAATGGCTAGGCAAAACTTTAAAAATATTACTCTGAAACCCCTTCTCGTGCAATGCAAAACCCGCGACATGCAAAAGCCGCAAAAGCCGCACTTGGCGAGTGCCGGCAGCACAATTGGAGGTGGAGGCGTCTTCCCTCTTCGACTGATAAATCACCCTCTCTCCAAAAATTGCAGGGCGGGTGCAAAACGGTAAAAATCAAGTTAGTTATGGGTGGCAGGGTGCCAGGCATTTATTGCTGCATTGCACAATAAATGCCTGATTTTCACTACAATTTTAAATTGGGCCGTCCAAATGGACGATGTTATGAAGTAACATGCGCGTAAAGTTTGTAACTTTAGGTAATTGTATGTCGGTATATGTTTCAGCAAGTTTTAACAATTGAAATAATCAATCAGTGGGGGGTGGGATGACAAATAATCAACGCTGCTTTGCGCAGAAGCTGCTACCTGTGTTGCTGACCATGTATGGCGGGTCAGCTTTGGCGTTTGAACAAATCAAGTTTGACGATGGCTCGGTGCTCGATATTTCGGCACAGGTCAGCTATGTCAATGCTAGGCGGCTTAGTGGCGTAGATTCCAGTTTGCTGAAACAGCCCCTCGCAATTAATGTCGCGGGCGCCAAGGATCTGAATGGTGCGGTGAATATGTTGGCCCACCAGCTGGTCGACCAACTTGCCAACAACCAGACGCGCGGAAATTCTGACGACGGCGATCGCAGTATCGGCAGGCACGGTACGATCAGCAACAAGGTCAGCGCAGTGTTCGACGTCAGCCTGACGAAGGATGACTATCGCGCGTTTACTCGCATCAGCACCTTCAAGGATACGATTTATGACCATTCCAATGACAACAATACCCCGGCCTATGTGTCGCCGGCATTGGGTCTGGGTGGCGTGTCGCAAGTCGCCGCCAATTCGGCCGCGACTTTCAATGGAATCGGGCCATCCAATCAGTACAGTCAGGAAGCCAAGGATTTGAACGGCCAGCGTACCCGCGTACTGGATGCTTATATTCAGGGCCAGTGGAAGCTGAGTGATGGATCGAGCGGCACCAGCAACCCGCTGACGATCAAAATCGGCCGCCAGGTTGTGGCCTGGGGTGAGGGACTGATTTTCCAGGGTATGGGCGGATCGATGAACCCGAATGACGCCGTGAAGGCGCAAACCCCGGGGACGCCGCTCAAGGAAATATTCCTCCCTTCCGAGCAAATCTATGGTTCGCTCGGCGTGACTGAAAATCTCACGGCGATGGCCTATTACAAATGGAAATTCCGCGATAACGAATTGCCACCGGCGGGCACTTATTTCAGTCCCGCCGATATTGTTGGCCCGGGCGCTAATTTCCTGGCTGCCGGCGATGTGATGGGCTCGTACTGCTCGGCGATGGGCGGCCTTGATATATGGCTGGCCAAAAAGGATGGGGTGGTTTCGCCGCGTTGTCCCGCCTCCGGCACCTTCGGCGCCGGACGCACGGCAGATGTCGGGCGGAAAAATTCCGGGCAGTGGGGTATCGGTGCCAGATATCAATATACCGATGCTACAGAATTCGGTGCGTATTATCTGCGCTATACCGCACTTGTCGGCTTGCCGGAATTCACCTATGCCAGCGGTAACAGCCAGGATCAGATCGGTAATAATGGCGATCCCCGTTTCGCCTATCCATATACGGTTCAAGGTGGCAAGAATGTCAATCTGATGGATACGTGGATTCCCAATGCCCTGCTTCCATCGCTTCAGACCCTGATCCCGTACAGCTACCATATCCGCTACATGAACGATATCAACTTGCTGGGGGGGAGTTTCACGACCAAGCTGGGTGAGTACAACGTGGCCGGTGAATTTGTCTACCGCGATGGCGAGCCGATCATGATGGGGCATGGGATAGATAATCACTATCAACTTGCCCGCGGCAAGGTGCAGAATGCTCAGGTATCGGCGATCAAAACCTGGGGTAGCGGCTTTGCCGACGGTTTGCTGGGGGTGTCCCAGGCAGCTCTTGCTTCGGAAATTGCCATCAGCCACCTCAGCAGCTTCGAGACGCCGGCCTATTCGGGATTTACGAGCGGCAGTAAGTATCCTGACATGTTCGGCATTATTCCAGGGACCTTCGGCAAGCTTCCAACGCCTTCACCGTCGGGCGTGAGTAATTCCATGGCTTACGCGCTTGACCTGATGATGGACTATACGGCGATCTTTCCAGGCTGGGATCTGCAAAACGAGGTTGTCTGGATGCACCAGTTGAAAGGAAACTCCGCCATGCAAAATGGCTGGAACTCCGGCTTGCAGGGCAAGAATGATCGGCGTTTGTCTCTGGGTGCGAAGTTCACTTACCAGAATAATCTGGAACTGGGCTTGAAACTCGTGTATTTCCTGGGGAGCCCCGATATCGACTTCGTCAACATGCGAACCATGGTCGATCGCGACTTCATCGCCTTTACCGCGACGTATCACTTTTGATGTTTGATAACCCGCTTTCATTTACGACAGTCTCGATAGGAAAGACAAAATGAACCTCCAACAACTGAAACTCGTTATTGCCGTTACTGCGGCACTTGGAATAGCAGGCGCTGCGCACGCCAAGGCAACTGCTGACGAACTTGCCCAGATCGGCAAAAAATATACTTGTACCGGCGCAGAAAAGGCCGGCTCGGCGGATGGAGTTGCCGAATTTACCGGCAAGTGGTTCGGTGCCGCGCCTGGCCAGTCTACGGAACCGGGCGTGCATATGGCCGACCCGTATGCCAGCGAAAAGCCGATCGTGGTCATTACTGCGCAGAACTATACGCAGTATGCGGACAAGCTTTCGGAAGGTCAGAAAGCCATGTTCAAGAAGTTTCCGGCCAGCTTCAAAATGAATATCTATCCGTCGCATCGTGATTACCGCCTTAGCGATGCCGTCTGCAAGAATCATGTTCGCAATGCCAAAGAAGCGGAATTGACGGCCGATGGTCTGGATGTTGTCACCGGCTACAGGGGAGCCGCATTGTTCCCGTTTCCAAAGACTGGAGCCGAGCTCGTGTGGAACGGCTTGATGCCGGCACGCGCCAGCGTCGATTTCCGCGACACGGATCTGGCGATCGTATATGCCGATGGCAAAATTCAATGGGGCAAGCAGAATATGTGGTCGCTATCGGCGGCCAACGACCCGAAGCTGCTCGATACCAAGTATGAAGGTGTTTCCGCCTATACGCGGATCGTGACGCTACTGCCGGAACGGGAAAAGGGTCTGATGACCAAGACGCTGGACTTCTTCAACTTCGGCAGGGAGCCGCGCCAAGGCTGGCAATACAATCCAGGTACACGCCGTGTTCGCCAGTTGCCAGGCTTCGGCTTCGACATGCCGAATCCTTCGTCTGGCGGCACGCTGACGGTTGACGATACGCGTCTGCTCAACGGTTCCCCCGAGCGTTACAACTGGAGAATCGTTGGCAAGAAGGACATCTACATTCCTTACAACGGATTCAAGCTTGAAAGCAAAGTGGCCGGTGCTGATAATTATGCCAAGCTGCTGACTCCCGGCCATGAAAATCCCGAGTTTGTGCGCTGGGAATTGCATCGCACATGGATTGTGGAAGGCAAGCTGAAAGAAGGCTTCCGCCATCTCTATGCAAGTCGTACCCTGTATATGGACGAGGATAACTGGCAATTCGCAATGAGTGACAACTTTGATGCGCGCGGCAATCTCTGGAAATTCAACTGGTCTAACAGTACCTATGTTCCGGGCGCAAATGTATTCAATCAGGGTAACGCTTTTTATCACGATCTTGTTTCCGGAAACTACTCGGCATACGATCTGACGCAGGCTCGGCCGAAGACTTTTATGCTGAATGTCTTTGATGCAGAGTATGCGAAACCTGAGTTTTTCTCGCTGGAAAATCTCAAGGCCGGTGGATACTGAGTAAGGCATTGCAATTTAAAAAGGGGGGCTGCGGCCCCCTTTTTTGTGCGAGTTTATCTGGCGCATGGCTCGGCTTCCGGTCCGATATTCTGAACCTTTCATGCTTCTTCTTGTCGAAATCGCTCCTATCGTTGTTAGTGGCGATATAATGCGAAATTCGACAGTATGGGCGGTATGTTCCGTATCCGCCCGAGGCTTGTTTTGTGGGCAACACGGGATTGTTGTCGACATAATCTGTATGGACGATGTACCGCCTCTGATGCATGACTAAAGTAATAACAGAGCTGTACAAAAATAACGATAGCAGGGGGAAATGACAGTGGTAATTTATCTGGACGGTCAGCCAGGGAGGCAGTCATGCGACTGTTAGTTGGTTTGGCCATGTCGCTGATTATCGCGATCGGTGGCGTCATCTCGTTTGTTTCGCGAACTCCCCCCGTATTCCCTGAAACGCGCATCAATGCCGAACGATTTTCCGTCGGTGGTTTGGCGAAGGCCGGGAACCGTATTCTCGCTGCCGGTGCACTGGGTCATATTCTGTATAGCGATGATGAAGGTAAGACCTGGGCAGACGCACAGATCACGCCTCAGCGCGGATCCCCATTGACCCAGGTGCTCTTTCTCAACGATAAGGAAGGCATTGCCGTAGGCAATGATGGCTGGATTCTGCGGAGCACCGATGGTGGCCTTACATGGCAGGAAACCCGATTTGAGACCGAACATTCCGAGCCCTTGCTGGGGATCTGGGGTTTGCCGAAAGGTCCGATATTTGTATTTGGCAGCTTCGGCCGATTCTTTGTTTCGCAGGATAGCGGCCAGACCTGGCAACCGCGCGATGTTGGTATTCAAGACAGGCATCTGAACGGTGTCGCCGGCGATGCCGACGGGCGCATGATGATGGTCGGCGAGCAAGGTATCGTATTGCGATCAAGCGATGGCGGAGTAACCTGGGAAACATTGCCAAAGTTCTACAAGGGATCCTTTTTCGGCGTCATTCGACTGAGTGCCGACGAGTGGATCCTGTATGGTATGCGTGGCCATGTGTTTTATTCACGTGACTTCGGTACCACCTGGCAACAGTCGCAGATGCCGGTACAGTTGAGCATGTTCGGTCATATGGTGAGAGAAGACGGCGCTATCGTGCTGGTCGGCGCTGGCGGGGCGGTTGTTGAATCGCATGATCGTGGAACGAGCTTCACAGCGCTGAAGTCCGGCGGTACTGCCAGCTATACCTCAATCATTCCGTTGCATGACGATCATGTGCTGATCGCCGGGGAAGACGGCGTTCACAAACTGACCATTGCAGCGCAGAGGGGGAACAAATGATAGATCGTCGTTCCAAACAATCAACACGTTTCCGCAGGTTTGTCGATCTCTGCGCCGATCTTCTGATTCAGTACCGGCGTATTCTGCTTGCCGTATTCATCGCCATGACTCTCGGCTTTGGCTATTCCGCAACGCATATTCAGCTTGATCCGGGGTTTCTCAAAATGATCCCGATGAAGCATGAATACATGCAGACCTTTTCAAAGTACATGAGCACTTTTTCGGGCGCTAACCGACTGATGCTGAATGTTCGCTGGAAGGGTGAGGGCGATATCTATAACAAAGAGTTTATGGACACGCTGCGCAAGGTAACCGATGAGGTGTTTTTCACGCCGGGGATTGCCCGGAGCAGGCTGGCTTCGTTATTTACTCCAAATGTTCGCTATGTCGAGGTGACCGAAGAGGGCTTCGATGGCGCTGTCGTCGTGCCGTCACATTTTTCTTCTGATAACAAGGAAGATCTGGAGGTGGTCAAGCGTAATGTAGTGCGCTCCGGAGAAATTGGCCGTCTGGTAGCCACTGACCTGAAGGGTGCGATGGTCATGGCCGAACTTCAGGAACTCGATCCAAATACCGGCGAGCGCGTCAATTATTTCGAAATTGCCAAACAGATGGAGGCGATTCGCGCAAAATTTGAAACCAAGAATGTGGACATCGGCATCATTGGCTTCGCCATGGTTGTCGGCAATGTCGTTTCCGGTTTGCTGATCGTCTTCAGTTTTTTCGGTATCGCCTTCGTTGTGACTGGCCTCCTGCTTTACGCTTACTGTCGATCGGTCAAGCTGACCGTGGTCGCCCTGTTGGTGGCGTTGCTGCCAGTGGTATGGCTGTGCGGCCTGTTGCCTCTGATCAAGATTGACGGACATCCCATGGGTATCGACCCGATGTCGATTCTGGTGCCGTTTCTGATTTTCTCGATCGGCGTATCGCATGCCGTGCAAATGACAAACGCATGGAAAATGGAGATATTGCAGGGCGCTACTTCTGCGCAGGCTGCACACGGAGCAATCCGAAAATTGTTTATTCCAGGGACAGTTGCATTGCTGACCAACGCCCTCGGTTTTCTGGCGATCATGAAAATCGATATTCCGATTGTCCACGAGTTGGGTATTACCGCTTGCCTTGGCGTGTTGCTGATGATCATCACCAACAAGATGATGCTGCCCATCATTCTTTCGCATCTGACTCTGGAACAGAAGGCGCTTAAGCCGACCAAACTCGATGCTGTCGGCAAGCATCGGCTGTGGTGGCGTTTGTCCATCGTTACCCAGCCGGGGCCGGCGCTACTCGTATTTGCCGCATGTCTGGCGCTGCTGGCTGTGGGCGTGAAGGACTCCCTTAAACTGCAGATCGGTGATATCGGCGTTGGCGCACCGGAACTGCGTGACGACTCGCGGTACAACATTGATACAAAAAGTATCGCAAGCACCTACATGATCGGTGTCGATATATTGACAGTGATCGCCGAGACCGACGGTGTGGAGGACGGGTGTTTTAATTATCCGATCATGAACGCAATCGAGCGTTTTGAGTTATACATGCGCGGTGTTGCCGGGGTGCAGTCGGTAATAAGCGCGCCGACGATCGGCAAGATTGTCGTGGCCGGACAGAACGAGGGTAATCCGCGCTGGGGCGCCATCGGCCGTACTTATTCGGCCTTACGACAAGCCGGGCGCGCTTATGACCCTGAGTACGGCATCAACTCGGAAGGTTGTAAAGCCATCCAGATGATGGTTTTCCTGAAAGACCACCAAGGAGCGACTTTGGCGCATGTAGTACAAGAGGCCAAACGTTTCATTGCTGATGAACATATCAAGGGTGTCGATTTCCGACTCGCCGGAGGTAATGCCGGCGTCATGGCAGCAACCAACGAAGCTGTCGAAGCAGCCGAGGCGACGATGCTGCTGTCAATTTTTGGTGCGATTACGCTGCTCTGCTTCCTGACCTTCCGCTCATGGCGTGCGGCAATCTGCATTGTGGTCCCGCTGACGCTCGTCTCCATTCTGTGTAATGCACTTATGGCGCGTCTTGGTATTGGCCTCAAAGTAGCTACGCTACCAGTGGTTGCGCTGGGCGTTGGCGTTGGTGTCGACTACGGCATCTATTTGTTTGAGCGGATTCAGCATCAAATGGAATATATGGGTGCTGATCTGCGCACGGCTTTCTACGAAGCAATGTGTCAGCGCGGAACAGCGGCGGTGTTTACCGCGATTACCATGGCCATCGGCGTAGGTACATGGTCAATGTCTGCCTTGAAGTACCAGGCCGACATGGGCTTGCTGCTGGCCTTCATGTTCCTGGTGAATGTGCTCGGTGCGATCCTGTTTCTGCCGGCGCTGGCGGCTTGGCTGAATATGCCAAGGAAGAATCCTGAAGAAGTGGGAGACAATCCGCCGAGCCACGCATTTTGAAAAACCTGCGTCGGCACAAGCTACCGGTGCGGCTCTTTCTTTCTTGACCGGGACTACAGCGATTTGTAGAATGCAGCGCTCAATGGGGGCATAGCTCAGCTGGGAGAGCGTCTGGTTCGCAATCAGAAGGTCGGGAGTTCGATCCTCCCTGTCTCCACCAGAACACCAAAGCCCGGACTTGCTCCGGGCTTTCTTTTTTAAGGGAAGGTGCGCTTTTAACCTTTGCCATTTCAGACTCCCGCTCCATGCCTTGGCATGTTCCACGTTAACGACAGCGCCTCTGCCTGCTGCAAAGCGCGCCTTACGATCATAGGGATCAGAAACGCTTTCAATCATCTGCGCCCCTTACCCCTCAATTCCCCTATTCGTGGATCATAGTGAGTTTCATTTGGCACACGCCCCCCCAAACATCAATGGCACTTTGGTCGTGAATTTCGCGATTTCGTGACGCGTCTAGGCGGTGGCGTACTCCCGATACGTTGGCTGCCCACCAGAAATCTGCGCCAGTGCTCATTGGCTCAATACAGATATTGGCTTCCTCCGGCTAGCTCATCGCCCTCAATCTATCCTTGATGGCAGTTTTGCGCCCAATTAGGGTATCTTGCAGAAAGTCTATAAAAAGACTATATTAAGTCTCTATTAAATCTGGAGCACAGCCATGCGCTACTCATCTCAAGTCAAGCCGATTAGTTATCTCAAAGCCAACGCGGCTGAGGTTCTGGCACGCCTCACTGAGCAGCGTGAACCCATGGTCATCACCCAGAACGGTGAGGCCAAAGCCGTTCTTCAGGACGTGGCCTCGTTCGAAGAAACGCAAGAAACATTGGCCCTGCTGAAGATCCTAGCGCTGGGTAACCAGGATGTAGCTGCGGGCAAAGTCAAGCCCGTGGCCGATATCGTTGCCCGCCTTCGCGCTAAGCGGGCCACTGTCTGATGGCAGGCGCACCAGGGAGATTCGAAGTTCTGCTTACCGAGGGAGCAGAGCAGGATCTGGAGGCCATCCACGACTACATCGCCGAATTCGACTGCGTAGCCAACGCCAACTATGTGCTGGATGAGTTGATGGATGTTGTGGAGAGCCTGTCCAATTTTCCCGAGCGCGGCAGCTATCCAAAGGAGTTGGTTGCCCTCGGCATAAAAGAATACCGCCAGACCTTCTTCAAGCCGTACCGCGTGATCTACCGTGTCGCAGGCGGTCAAGTCATCATCTACCTTATTGCTGATGGACGCCGTGATATGCAATCCGTGCTGGCTCGCCGCCTGCTTGGCGCTTGACCCGCAGCAACACGCACATGTGCTCATTGGCCCCAATAGCGAGTAGCTTGGTTGTAAACTGAGCACCACCAGAACACCAAAGCCCGGACTTGCTCCGGGCTTTTTTATGTTCGCGAAGTTCAAGTGGTACCGAAGAAGTCCTTGACCTTGTCCATCCAGGATTTCGCACGCGGACTGTGCTTGCCGGCGTCCTTCGCATTGATTTCCTCGAACTCCTTGAGCAATTCTTTTTGTCGGTCTGTGAGATGTACCGGAGTTTCGACCATGACGTGGCAGAGCAGGTCTCCGTGGCTTGAACTGCGTACGCCCTTGATGCCCTTGCCACGCAGGCGGAAGACCTTGCCGGTTTGCGTCTCTGATGGAATCTTCAGGCGCGCGGCACCGTCGAGTGTCGGGATTTCGATTTCGCCGCCGAGTGCTGCCGCGGCGAAGCTGATCGGCATTTCACAATGCAGGTCGTCGTGGTCGCGCTGGAAAACAGCATGCGGCTTGAGATGAATCTGTACATACAGGTCGCCCGGTGGCCCGCCGTTGACGCCATGTTCGCCCTCGCCGGAAAGGCGGATGCGATCGCCCTCGTCGATACCGGCGGGAATCTTGACTGAAAGTGTCTTGTGTTTCTTGATTCGTCCTGAACCGTTGCAGGCGAGGCAAGGATCGGCGATAAAGCTGCCGGTACCGTGGCACTTCGGACAGGTCTGCTGAATCGAAAAGAAGCCCTGCTGCATGCGCACCTGGCCGTGGCCGTTGCAGGTCGGACAGGTCTTCGGTTCGGTACCCTTCTTGGCACCGCT
Organism: Rhodocyclaceae bacterium; assembly: GCA_035426125.1. Taxonomy (GTDB): domain Bacteria; phylum Pseudomonadota; class Gammaproteobacteria; order Burkholderiales; family Rhodocyclaceae; genus Sterolibacterium. The sequence continues at coordinate 6,749 of DAOLZE010000006.1, read as the reverse complement.
GCCATTGCAGATGTCGCACTCTTCCATGGTTGGAATACGGATGCGGGTTTCCGAACCGCGCGCGGCATCTTCGAGAGAAATCTCCAGGTTGTAGCGCAGGTCGGCACCGCGATAGACATTCGAGCGCCCACCACCACCACCGCGTCCGCCGCCAAAGATATCGCCGAAGATATCCGAGAAGGCATCGCCGAAGCCGCCCGCACCCTGACCGCCCCCCATGCCGCCTTGCTGTTCGACGCCGGCATGGCCGAACTGATCATAGGCGCTACGTTTCTGCGTATCAGAAAGAATTTCGTAGGCGTTCTTGGCTTCCTTGAATTGTTCCTCAGCCTTGGGATTGTCCGGATTGCGGTCCGGATGGTATTTCATGGCCAGCTTGCGGTAGGCCTTCTTGATCTCGTCTTCCGTCGCATCACGGTTGATGCCGAGAATTTCGTAATAGTCGCGTTTGGCCATTTTTAGTCGTGAGCTGAGAGTTGTGAGTCGAGAGAGAGAAAAAGTCGAGGGTCGCGGCGGCCGCGATCTCTCGACTCTTCACTCTCGACTTTCGGCTGAATTTACTTCTTGTCCTTCACTTCGGTGAACTCGGCATCCACCACATCGCTATCGTCTTGCTTGGCTTCACCGCTCGTCCCGCCACCAGACGTTTCCGGGCCAGCACCGGCTGCCTGCTGCTGGGCATTCACGGCTTCGCCGAGTTTCTGCGATGCAGTCATCAGCGCTTCGGTCCTGGCTTCGATGCTGGCCTTGTCAGTGCCTTCCTTGAGCGCGTCCTCGGCTTCCTTGATGGCTGTTTCGATATTGGCTTTTTCTTCGGCGCTGATCTTGTCGCCATGTTCGCCGAGTGATTTCTTCACCGAATGTACTATCGAATCGCACTGATTGCGGGCATCGACGAGTTCGTGGGTCTTCTTGTCCTCTTCGGCATGTACTTCAGCATCTTTTACCATGGCCTGGATTTCCGCCTCGCTCAAGCCGGAGTTGGCCTTGATGGTGATCTTGTTTTCCTTGCCGGTGGCCTTGTCCTTGGCCGAAACATGCAGAATACCGTTGGCATCGATGTCGAAAGTTACCTCGATCTGTGGCATGCCGCGCTGCGAGGGCGGAATATCGGTGAGGTTGAACTGGCCGAGACTCTTGTTGCCAGTCGCCATTTCGCGTTCGCCCTGCAGCACATGGATGGTCACGGCCGATTGATTGTCCTCTGCGGTTGAGAAAACCTGGCTCTGCTTGGTCGGAATGGTGGTGTTCTTGTGAATCAGCTTGGTCATCACACTGCCCAGCGTCTCGATACCCAGCGACAACGGCGTGACATCGAGCAGCAGCACATCTTTGACCTCGCCCTGCAACACGCCGCCCTGGATCGCTGCGCCGATGGCCACGGCTTCGTCCGGGTTTACGTCCTTGCGCGGCTCCTTGCCGAAGAACTCCTTGACCTTCTCCTGCACCTTGGGCATGCGCGTCATACCGCCGACGAGGATTACGTCGGCGATATCGCTGACCTTGACGCCGGCGTCCTTGATGGCGATGCGGCACGGCGCGATGGTGCGCTCGATCAGTTCATCGACCAGCGATTCGAACTTGGCGCGAGTGATCTTCAGGGTCAGGTGCTTCGGCCCCGAGGCATCCGCAGTGATGTAGGGCAGGTTGATCTCGGTCTGCTGCGTGGATGACAATTCAATCTTCGCTTTTTCGGCGGCATCCTTCAGACGCTGCAGTGCGAGGATGTCATTCTTCAGATCGACGCCCTGATCTTTCTTGAACTCGGTGACGATATAGTCGATCAGTCGCTGGTCAAAGTCTTCACCGCCGAGGAATGTGTCGCCATTGGTCGATAGAACCTCGAACTGATGCTCGCCATCGATTTCGGCGATGTCGATGATCGAGACGTCGAAGGTGCCACCACCGAGGTCATACACGGCGATCTTGCGATCGCCCTCTTGCTTGTCAAGGCCAAAGGAAATCGCCGCAGCGGTCGGTTCGTTGATGATGCGCTTGACATCCAGGCCGGCGATGCGCCCGGCATCCTTGGTCGCCTGGCGTTGCGAGTCATTGAAATAGGCCGGTACCGTGATGACGGCTTCTGTGACTTCCTCGCCGAGATAGTCCTCGGCAGTCTTCTTCATCTTGCGCAGGACTTCAGCGGAAACCTGCGGCGGCGCCATTTTCTGGTCGCGCACTTCTAACCAGGCGTCACCGTTGTCGGCTTTGACGATGCTGAAAGGCATCAGGTCGATATCCTTCTGCACTTCCTTTTCCTCGAAGCGCCGACCGATCAGGCGCTTGACGGCGTACAGCGTGTTCTTCGGGTTGGTGACGGCCTGACGTTTCGCCGATGCCCCGCAAAGGATCTCGCCATCGTCGGCGTAGGCAACGATGGATGGTGTGGTACGCGCGCCTTCGGAGTTTTCAATAACCTTGGGTTTGCCGCCCTCCATGACCGAGACGCAGCTATTGGTGGTGCCGAGGTCGATGCCGATGATCTTGCCCATGTTGATTTCCTTTCAGTGTGAATGGGTTGGCGGAGGACGCGGACCGTTACAGCAGCGCGCCTGACGCAATTACTTGAACTTGTTCGCTATCTGGGGCCGGCCTGCGATAATTTCAAGTCGCAGCCTTGGCTTTGGCGACGATGACCAGTGCCGGGCGGATCGTGCGGTCGTGCAGGGCATAACCCTTTTGCAGGACATTGATGACCTGGTTTGGCTCGACGCTGTCATCGGGCGCTTCGAGCTGGCTGATCGCCTGATGCTTATGCGGATCGAACTTTTCGCCGAGCGGGTTGATTTCGGCGAGGTCGGCTTTCTCGAAAGCCGCCGTCAATTGGCGCAGCGTCAGTTCTACACCAGCGTGCAGGCTTTCCGCAGTCTGGTTTTCGTTGGACAGCGCTGCTTCGAGGCTGTCCCTGACAGCGAGTAGTTCAGTGGCAAATTTTTCGCTGGCAAATTTATGCGTTTTGGCGATGTCATCCTGAGCACGGCGCCGCATATTTTCGGTCTCAGCCTTGGCACGCAGCCAAGCATCGTGATGCTCTGCTGCCTTGAGCTCGGCAGTGCGCAGCAATTCTTCGAGGCTCGGCATGACTTCCGGTGGTTGCTTACCAGTTTCGTCGGAGGCGGCTTCCGGATCGGGGTTTGGGTTTTGTTCCTGCATGGAAATCTCTCGCTAATGGTTAAACCAGAGGCCAAGGGCCAGACAGTTGGCAATAATGGGGATAAAAATACGGGTTTCAAGTGTAGGTATGAAATTTTTCAGGCGGTATGATGTCGGTCGCGCTGCTTTTGATCCCTCAGCACGGCATTTTTCCTGTATTTGAAATGACCAAAGACCGAAGTTTTTTTGCCGAGCACGTCCGCGAGACATTGAACCATCCGCGCTACCGTGCGGATATCGATGGATTGCGCGCCCTCGCCGTACTGGCGGTCGTCGGCTTCCACTCCTTTCCGGAATGGATCAAGGGTGGTTTTGTCGGCGTCGATGTCTTTTTCGTCATCTCCGGCTATCTGATTTCCGGCATGATTTTCGAGAGCCTCGATCGAGGAACGTTCAGCTTTGTTAAATTCTATGCGCGACGCATCCGGCGGATTTTTCCGGCACTGATCCTGGTGTTGCTGACAGGGTGGATATTCGGCTGGATGTATCTGTTGCCGGCCGATTTCAGGCAACTGGGCAAGCATATGCTTGGTGGCGCGGGGTTCGCCGCCAATTTCATGTTTTGGAAAGAAGCCGGATATTTTGACCAGGTGGCGGCTGCAAAGCCTCTTCTGCATCTCTGGTCGCTGGGAATCGAGGAACAGTTCTACATCTCCATGCCGTTCCTTTGGTATTTGGCCTGGCGTTTCCACTTTGGCCTAGGGCGGCTTACGCTGTTGCTCGGTGCTGTTTCGTTCGCACTGAATCTGGCCTTGATCCATCATGATCCTGTTGGCGTTTTCTATTCTCCCCTCACACGTATTTGGGAAATTCTCCTGGGTAGTCTGCTGGCAAGTTTTGCGGCGGGCAGGGGAATGGCGGCTCCCACCAGACTAAAGCCATGGAACGCGGCAATCCCGGACAACCTCAAGTCCCTTACCGGACTGTTGCTGGTAGTTATGTCAGTGTTGCTCATACACAAACAGCAGGCGTTTCCCGGCTGGCGCGCTTTATTGCCGGTTCTGGGTACCGCACTACTCGTGGCCGCCGGTCCCCACGCCCTGCTGAATCGTAGAGTACTGGCGAATCGCCTGCTGGTTTGGCTCGGTCTGATCAGCTATCCGTTGTACCTCTGGCATTGGCTGCTGCTTTCATTGACGAGTCGATATTTTCCGGAGGGCGAGCTTGATCTGGAAATTCGCGGTGCCGTAGTTCTTTTGAGCATTGTCCTGGCAGTGCTGACCTATCTGCTGATTGAAAGACCAGTACGTTTCGCTCGGCGCGGCAAGCGCTGGAAAACTATGCTACTTTGTCTAGCAATGCTGTCGACCGCTACAGTGGGACTTGCCACATGGCAGCATGACGGATTTAAATCACGTTTTCGTTTCGATCAGGCAATCCTGAAATTGACGGCCAAGGATGAGCCATTCCGCGAGAAATGGCTTGCACAAATCAGAGAAGGAACCTGTCATCTTGACGGAGAGGCCACGAGGTTTGACGATTGCGTGGAGAGTCGCCGTCCGCTGCTTTTCCTCTGGGGCGATAGTCATGCTGCTGCGCTCTATCCGGGCCTGCGGAATCTGCAGCAGAGAAAATCCTTCGGGATCGCCCAATTTACCCTGGGGACATGCCCGCCGATACTTGAATTTATCGACAGAGATGTGGAGGGTAGAAAAAACTGCCCTGAGGTCAATCAGAATATTCTGGATACCGTTCGCTCGTTGAAACCGGAAATCGTCATGCTGCACGCGCATTGGGAGTCACCCGCATATGCGTTATACGATCCACAAGCGAAACAGTTCGATGTTGCAAGACTGAAGAAGACTATCGAAGCAATTCAGGCGGCAGGGGCCGGCAGGGTGGTATTGATTGGCCCGGTACCTTCATGGAAATGGTATCTGAATGATATTCTGTTCATATACTATCGATGGGACGATCCGGGGCACGAGTTTCCGCCGTTGAGGATGAACGAGGTACATGGCGGGTTGAAAGACATCGATGCATCGATGCGCCGTTTCGCCAGTGACATGCATATTGAGTTTATTTCGGCGGCGGATGTGTTTTGTAACGATGAGGGCTGTCTGACCCGTCTTGGTGATGACTACGTTTCGCTGACAACACTTGATATGAGCCACCTGACCCCGCTTGCTGCGCAATATCTGATTGACCGGATCGCCAGTCGTCTGCTACCGTCGGCGAATCATTAACGCCGCTTGCACGGAATCTCAAATAGTTGCGCCACTCGCCTTGGCGCGCTCGGCGCTGGCCGGATCGCCGTTGCCGGGTAGCATCAGCCAGTGGCCAAGATGCTGCGTCGCCAGGTCGGCGAGTGTAGCGATCCAGGTGTCGTCTTCGTTGAGACAAGGGATGTAATTGAATTCGCTGCCACCAGCCATGAGAAAGGCCTGCCTGCATTCGATGCTGATTTCCTCAAGCGTTTCCAGGCAGTCACTGGCAAAGCCGGGGCAAATCACATCGACGCGTTGCGTGCCTGTGGCAGCGAGTTTCTCCAGCGTGGCCTGGGTGTAAGGTTGCAGCCATTCGGCGCGGCCGAAGCGTGACTGGAAAGTGATTAGCCATTGATCGTCGGCCAGGTTGAGTCCCTCAGCAAGAAGCCGTGCGGTCTTCTGGCATTCGCAGAAGTAGGGGTCGCCGCGTTTCAGCGTGTAGCTGGGCAGACCGTGGAAACTCATGACCAGCTTTTCATTGGCATTCGGTCGCCCATGCTTTTCCCAGTGCTTGCGCAAAGTATTGGCTAGCGCAGCGATATAGCCCGGATGATCCGGAAAGCTGCGGACGAATCGCAATTCGGGCTGGTTGCGTGTGCGTTGCTGCCATGCGGCCACGGCGTCGATGACGCTGGCCGTAGTGCTGGCGGCGTATTGCGGGTACAGCGGCACAATCAGGATGCGTACGCAGCCTTCAGCCTTGAGGCGATCGAGGGTGGCTGCAATCGACGGCTGGCCGTAGCGCATCGCCCAGGCAATGACGATATCGCACTGGTTGCGCAGGCCCAGAAGACCACGCAGCAGCTTGGCCTGCTTTTCGGTATGCACCTTGAGCGGTGAGCCGTCCGTCGTCCAGATGCTGGCGTATTTGGTGGCCGACCTGGCGGGGCGCACATTGAGGATGATGCCTTTGAGAATCAGCCACCACAACGGTCGGGGAATTTCAACGACGCGCGGATCCCAGAGAAATTCGCCAAGATAACGGCGCAGCGCTGCTGGTGTCGGGGCTTCAGGCGTACCGAGATTGACCAGCAGCACGGCGGTTTTTGCTGCACTGCCGTGGCGATAAAGGGGTTCTGGCTGGAAACGCGACATGCTGCTCTACTCTGTGGTTAGCCTGCCGACAGGGCGCTTGAGAGCAGCTTGGCGGTGATGTCGACAATCGGGATCATGCGTTCATAGGCCATGCGCGTCGGGCCGATGACACCAACTGAACCGACCACCTGCCCATCGATTTCGTATGACGATGTAATGACGCTACATTCATCGAGTGAGGCGATGCCCGATTCGCCACCGATATAGATCTGCACGCCCTCGGCACGATTGCTGACATCAAGCAGTTGCATCAGGCTGGTTTTTTGCTCGAACAGCGAGAACAGTTCGCGCAGC
>DAOLZE010000005.1:0-26360 GCA_035426125.1 Rhodocyclaceae bacterium | reverse complement strand
GGTTTATATATTGGGCGAATGTAATTATCATTTTCTTGAACTTCCAAGTCGGAAAAAAGGCAGAATTATCTCAGCACACTTTATCCAGAAGCATACCAACACGATTTATTCTAGATAAATATCCCCAGAATAATGTCAATTGCTTTTCATGATGTCGAAGAATACTTCGACTGATTGATGATTCGTAGCAGTTGCGGATACAAGCATATAGCCACTACTATAAATGACCAGACGAATTGACGATATCGAATTGCTCAGAGCCGTAGCAATTCTCGCGGTCGTCATTGAGCATGCCGAACGAAATTTGATCACTTGGCACAGTCGCGGCTTTGAGTGGATTCTTTCTCATGTGCGCGGTTGGTCCGGGGTTGACCTGTTTTTTGCCATTTCCGGGTTTGTCATTGCCCGCGATCTATTGCCAAAGCTTGAGAGCAGTGCCAATATCCGCACCTTCTTTAATATCAGCCTAGCATTCTGGGTCCGGCGCGCATGGAGATTGCTACCCTCCGCTTGGTTATGGCTTGCCGTAATACTCTCAGCCTCGGTCGCCTTTAACAAATCTGGTGTATTCCGCTCTTTCGAATCGGCTGCCGGCGGAACCATTGCAGCCGTTTTTCAATTTACCAATATCAGATTTTCTGATTGCTTTGCACGTTACGAATGTGGAGCAAACTTCTATTACTGGAGCCTCTCACTCGAAGAGCAGTTCTATCTATTCCTGCCGCTTGTTTGCTTCCTTAGCCGCAAGTGGCTGCCGCGTGTATTGGGCTGCCTGGTACTTTTTCAGATTCTGATTCCGCACCGCCCAATGCTTCTGATCAATATCAGAACCGATGGGTTGCTGATGGGCGTCCTGATTGCGATCTGGTCAGGAACAACGAGCTACCGGCGTTTCGAACCACATTTTCTCGCCCATTCAAGATTACTGCGACTAGTCGTTTTGCTGGTACTGCTGTATGCGCTGGGAGCGACCACGGCAGCCACCGATACCTGGGGACTGGCACCCTTCCGCTTCAGCATCATTACCGTACTTACGACGTTGCTCGTCTGGATTGCCTCGTACGATAAAGACTACTTATCGGTTTCCCGCTTGCTTAAGCCTGCCATGATGTGGATCGGTGCACGATCCTACGCGATGTATCTGGTTCACCCCGTTGTCTATGCGGCAATTATTGAGATCTCATATGATTTTTCACCAAACAAGGGGATCATAGTCACAATGTTCAATGCATCCCATACTCTTCCGTTCGTCTTGAGCGCAATCGTAGCGATTCTTGTGCTGAGCGAACTCAATTACCGTCTGATTGAAATTCCCTTGCGTAAAAAAGGTATGGAAATCTCAGCCCGCATCCTGCAGAAAGATTCAGCGTGAAAATAACTAAGGGAAAAATTGCTGATATCGAGTTTTTACGAGGATTCGGAGTGGTCTTCGTGCTTCTCGGCCATACGAATGGAAGCCTGATTCCCTGGTCAAGCCCACTGTTGGAAAACTCAGCCTTACAACATTTTTACTACTATTTTCGCGGGGCATCAGGAGTTGACTTGTTTTTTGTGATTTCCGGCTTCGTTATCACACGCGATCTGCATCCGCGACTGGTTGCTTGTTCGAATCTACGTTCGTTCACTAATGTCAGTCTAGCATTCTGGATCCGTCGAATCTGGAGAATTTTTCCAACAGCTTGGTTCTCCCTCGCGATTATTCTGCTTGCCGCAGCATTTTTCAATAGGTCTGGTATTTTTCATCCATTCAAGACCAATCTGGACGGTACCATCGCGGCAGTTTTTCAGTATTATAACTACCACCTCGCTCTATGCTATAAGCATTATGATTGTGGTGCAAATTTTTACTATTGGACTCTCTCACTTGAAGAGCAATTCTATCTATTGCTGCCATTTTCGATCCTCTATTTACGAAAATGGCTACCATATGTCCTAGCTTGCCTAATTGTTACCCAGATCTTTTTTCCAAATCGGTCAATCATGATGACAGTATTCAGGACAGACGCGATACTGCTCGGCGTAATGATCGCTCTGTGGTCTCGAAGCATCAGCTACCGAGTATTTGAATCACGCTTTCTTGCCAATTCCAGATGGTTGCGTATAACATTTCTGGTTGGTTTGTATTCAACAATGGCAGTAGATAATAGAATCGCAGAAGGAACCCTTGCCCCCTTCAACTATGGGATTCTTGCCTTGATCTGTGGTGCATTTGTGCTAATCGGCTCCTACGACAAAAACTATCTGTTTCCACAGTGTAAATTCAAGCGGTTGATAATGTGGCTGGGTTCTCGTTCCTGCTCTCTTTATATGGTTCATATACCCGCCTACTATTTTGTTCAGGAAGCTTGGTTTCGCATTGTTCCAAAAGGGACACTGTATGAAGTCACCTACACCATTCCGTTCATATTAAGTGGCATTGGTATGGTTTTTTTATTGGGTGAGTTGAGTTACCGCTTAGTCGAATCGCCATCGCGAAGAAAAGGCACCCAGATATCCACCCGTTTCCTTCAAAAACGCATATCTGAACAAACAATTGATCAACCTGCAGCAGGTTCCAGTCGCTAGCCAATAGACGGCACTCATCGATACCATGTCCCGGCGAATCGAAGACATCGAATTGCTCAGAGGCATTGGAATTCTCTATGTACTCTCCGAACATGCACTGGGCAATCTGATCTTCTGGCCAAGTCCCGGTCTTGAGCATCTATATAGCTATGTTCGCGGCGCATCAGGCGTTGATCTATTTTTTGCCATTTCCGGCTTCGTCATCACTCGTGACCTGTTGCCAAAATTAATTGCTAGCCCGAATACAAATACTTTTGTATATACGACTCTGGCATTCTGGGTCAGACGAATCTGGAGAATTCTTCCTTCGGCATGGCTTTGGCTGATCATCATTCTGCTGGCCACGATGTTCTTCAACCACTCGGGCGCCTTTAAATCCATTGATGCAGCACTGCGTGGAACCTATGGTGCGGTATTGCAAATAGCCAACATCGGCCTTGTGCTCTGCTTCGGGCAAGTCGGCCATCAATATGAATGCGGAGCAAATTTTTATTACTGGAGCCTTTCACTGGAAGAGCAGTTCTATCTGTTGCTTCCATTCATGGCCTTCCTTTTTCGCAAACGACTGCCATGGGTGCTTGCCGTTCTGGTCATACTTCAAATCGGCTATCCACGTAACGTGCTTGGATCCATGATCAGAACCGATGCACTACTGCTCGGTGCATTGATCGCCTACTGGTCCAAAAAACCTGGCTATTGTGCTTTCGAGCCACGCTTTCTGGAGAAGTCCCTGGTGGCGCGTTTCATCGTCACAGCAGGTCTGCTCATCAGCCTGGCTGCAGCTGCAGCTTTATTTACCGGAAAATTGGGGCCTTATCGTTTGGGTATCATCGCTCTAATCGCCGCGCTACTTGTTTTCCTTGCTTCCTACGACAAAAATTATCTGCTGATACCACAACCACTCAGACGATTCATGCTGTGGCTTGGCTCGCGCTCTTGCACCATCTATCTGATTCATATCCCGGTGTTTTACGCTACCCGCGAAATCTGGTATCGCATTGCTCCAACCGGCACCACATTCGATGCCGCGTATACCTTGCCATTCAGCCTCACAGCGGCAGTCATCATGCTGATTTGTTGCGAGATCAATTTCCGCCTGATTGAAGCACCGTTTCGCAAGAAGGGAGCCGCGATTTCAGCACATCTACTCCAACGGCATCACATCCAGCCGCAAGCGACGGCAAAACCATGAATCAACGCCCAACTCTGACAGGTTGGCGTTGGGCCTTCCTGTTGCCGGTGGGACTCATCACTTATTTCTGGCTACCTGCATTGTGGCACGGCCGACTGATCATTCATGGCGACTCTGCGCATCATGGCTTGTCCCTGCTGAAGTTGCTCAGGCAGGCACTGGCCGGGCAGGAGTCGCTACTCTGGTCAAGTCGCATCTATGGCGGGCATCCGCTGTTCGCCGAAAGCCAGGGTGGTTTTTTGAATCCACTGAACATTCTGTCAGCTTGGTTGTTCGAACCGGTATTAGCACTGGGTTTCTTCCACTGGCTGACGATGCTCGTCAGTGCAGCTGGTGTTTTTGTACTCTGCCGGATACTCGGCATCAGCCGATGGGCCGCAGTCTTCGCTGCGATCGGAGTAAGTTTTTCAGGATCATGGATACAAGCTCGGCATAACCTGCCAATCTCGGCGAGTCTCGCCTGGTTGCCCTGGCTTCTGGCGGCAACCGAATACTGGGTCAGGCAGCCGTCGACTTTTCGTGCCGGTCTGCTGGCAATCCCCGCCGCCCTGCTGGTGTTCTCCGGCTATCCACAGATTGCTCACGGAGCGGCACTCTACGCCATAACCTCCTTGCTCGCGCAATTCATACAGCGCGAGACCCGCGTATCGACCATTCGGCACTGGCGAGCTTTTCTTGGTACCGGCCTGCTGGCCATTGTTCTGGCCATCGGGCTTTCCGCCATCCAGTTCATACCGATGCTCGAACTAGTTGGACAATCACATCGCAGCCATGGCATCGCCACCGCTTTCAATGGCCTGCTACCACCAGCCTTTTATCTGAAGGGCCTCGTTTATTACTATTTCGGCAGCAATCCATATGGCATCAACCTGCCGAATCTGGCGAACATCACCGTACTGCTGCTGGCATCACTGCTTGTGCTGATTCGGGCTCCCACGCGTATCCTCGGTCACGCACTGAGTACCTTTCTGCTGTTCAATCTGTCCCTGGGCGGAATTTCCCCACTGTTTAATCTTGCCTACGAACACTCGCTGATTCCCGGCCTGCATTACTACCGGATCATGACCCCATTTTTTCCGGTAGCGGTTGTCGGTTTTTGCGTGATTGCCGCCTTTATACTCGATGCTCTATCAGGAAATATTTCCGACAACCTGTGGCGCGTTTTCCAGAAACAAAAAGTGCTATTGTTTGCTGTTCTGGCGTGCCTTACCTGCGGACTGCTGTATTTTTGTCATCAACTGTACTCTCCACTCTATTCACCACGAAACTTTCTAGCTCCGGCATTGTTCGTGACACTTTTCCTGGTGCTTGGCGCACTCGGCAAGCGACAATGGCTTCCGCTCTGTACCGTCCTGATTCTGGCCGTTGACGTATTGACCTTCCGCGTACATACCATCGACTTCTTCGATCGAACGATTATCGAACAGCCGGATATCGTTCGCGCCATTGCAGCCGAGCCCGACCGACAGGATTTCCGGGTCATGGACGGATCGACAGGTGGCCTGATGACTATGCTCGGGCCAACGGATCCCAGCTTGGCCTTCAATTACCGCAGACTGCTGACAGCGCTCAGCCCATTCCCGATGTCCTTGCAGTGGAAGATTCCTTCCATCAATGGCGTGCTGGCCTTGCCGCTGTTACGGCGAACCATGCTCGATCTGGTGCTGGAAGCGGAAGTAAATGGCACATCGGGCAATCGAACCGGATTGCGACTAATCGACATTCTTGGCGTACGCTATATTTCCCGTGACGCACCACTCGCCAATCCGGGTCTGGCCTTGTATGCACAGGATCGCGAACATAACGTCTTCATCTACCGCAATGCCACAGCGAAACCGCGCTTTCAGGTGTACTCGAATGCCCGTAGCGTTGGGACCCCCGAACAGGCACTTGCCGGCTTGCAGGCAGAAAGTACTGAAACACTATTTATTGAAATGCCAACGGCGAAAAACCTTACACAGATTGTACCCTGCCCAACGTGTGCAGCACCGCGCATTAAGGTCGTCGAGGCGATGGCCACGCGCTACAAAGTGAATGTTGAAGTGGCCCAGGATGCCTGGCTATTCCTTGCAGATGCCAACTATCCGGGTTGGCAGGCCACGGTGAATGGCGTGGAACAAACCGTGTACAGTGCCCAGGTGCTGGGCAAGGCGATTCGCCTGAAGCCCGGTCGCAACGCAGTGGTAATCCAATATGTGCCATGGTCGTTCTATGGCGGAGCGGCATTGTCTGGGGCAACCGCGCTGCTGCTGATACTGATTTTTTTCATAAATATCCGCAACAGCCAAGCGGCACAGTCGAGCACAAGGAGAAAAACCGTTTGACGCCATCTCTGAACATCGCGACCTACAATATTCACAAGGGTTTCTCGCAGTTCAACCGACGCATGATGGTGCATGAACTGCGCGACCGCCTGCGTGAACTTGCGCCAGACATCGCCTTTCTCCAGGAAGTACAGGGACTGCATCTCGGCCATGCCGAGCGCCACGACAACTGGCCGAGCGAACCGCAGCATGAATTTCTCGCCAACGAGGTCTGGGAAAATACCGCCTACGGTTGCAATGTCATCTACGATCACGGACATCATGGCAATGCCATTCTTTCGCGTTTCCCGATTCTGCGCGCCTTCAATCAGGACGTCACTCACCTGCGCTTTGAGCGCCGCGGCATGCTGCATTCTGCCATTGAGATTCCCGGCTGGGCGCGGCCGCTGCATTGTGTCTGCGTACATTTGTCGCTGTTCGGCCGTTCGCGCCGTAAGCAGATGGAAGCGCTGGCGGAGCAGCTTGAAACCTGGCTGCCACACGATGACCCATTGATCATCGCCGGCGATTTCAACGACTGGCGCAATCGTGCCGACAATCTGCTGCTTGATCGTCTCGGCATGAACGAGATTTTTGGTGGCATCGCTGGGCGGCCACCCAAGAGTTTTCCGAGCACACTGCCAATGTTTCGTCTCGACCGCATCTATGTGCGCGGTTTTCAGATCGCCTCAACTACCGTGCATTTCGGTCCACCCTGGTCAAAAATCTCCGACCACGCCGCACTCTCCGCGCATCTGCTGATCGACGCATGATCCGGTCAGACTTAAGCCATGGAATTTCTCCCCGGTAATCGTATCGAACTACTTGTCAGCGGAACTGCCTATTTTCCGGCCCTGCTGGCCGCCATCGATGCTGCCATGGTCGAGGTGCGTCTTGAAACCTATATTTTCGAGAACGACGTTGCCGGTCATGCGGTTGCCTCCGCTCTGGTACGCGCGGCGCAGCGCGGCGTCACCGTGCATGTGCTGGTCGACGGTTTCGGTGCTGCCGGTTTCATGAGTACCTTCGGTGCAGAGCTCATACGCGCTGGTGTGGATGCAAGAGTCTATCGTCCGGAAATTTCACGCTTCAAATTCCGCCGTCATCGCTTGCGCCGCCTGCATCGCAAGCTGGCGACGATCGATGCGCGCATCGCATTCGTCGGTGGTATCAATATCATCGACGACATGCATACCCCGAACCATACCCCGCCACGTTACGATTTTGCCGTACGCATCGAAGGGCCGTTGCTTGAACCGATCCATGCCTCGATGCAACATCTCTGGCAATTGGTCGGCTGGGCAAGCCTGCGCCACCGCCTGCGCAAATCGTCGCCGGATGCGGCAATCACACTTGCCCGCGGTGATGTGACGGCAGCCTTTGTAATTCGCGACAACCTGCATCATCGCCGCGATATCGAAGATGCCTATCTTGAGGCTATCGCCGCCGCACGCAACGAAATCGTCATCGCCTGTGCCTATTTCCTGCCCGGCCGGCGATTCCGCCATGCGCTGCTGAATGCTGCCCGGCGTGGCATCAAAGTGACACTGCTGCTACAGGGGCGTGTCGAATATGTGCTTCTCCACTATGCCGCGCAGGCGCTCTACGGAACACTGCTTGATGCCGGCGTGCACATTCACGAATATCACAAAGGATTTCTGCATGCCAAGGTTGCAGTGATCGACAGCAACTGGGCCACCGTCGGTTCATCCAACATCGACCCCTTCAGCCTGCTGCTGGCGCGCGAAGCAAACGTCGTGCTGAAGAACGCCAGCTTCGCCACCGAACTGCACGATCATCTAAATCAGGCGATGGCAACCGGTGCCAGCGAAATCATCAAGCAGCGCTGGCGAAACCAGTTTTTGCCGCACCGCATCCTCAACTGGCTGGCCTATTCGCTGGTGCGCCTGATGATCGGCCTTGCCGGTTATGGCGGCAAGCACTGACGGCGCGGAAGATCAGCCCAACAGTCGCGCGTGCTCGATCTTGATGCAAAGATCCTGCACCACATTCAGACCCGCCGTCGAAGCGCGCTGCGTGGCGGCTTCATTGATGATTTCAAGTTGCAGCCAAAGCGTCTTCGCGCCGATGGCAATGGCCGCCTCGGCGAGCGGCGGAATATCGACGGATTTGCGGAAACAATCGACGATATCTACTTTCTGCGGTATCTCTGCGAGGCTGGCGTAACACTTCTGACCGAGGATTTCGCTTTCGGCGGGATTGACGGGGATGATCGTGTAACCATGTTCCATCATATATTTCGCAACACGATAGCTGGGCCGCTGTTCATTGGAAGACAGGCCAACCACGGCAATGATGTGGCTTTCCTGGAGGATGCGGCGCAAGCTGGCAGGGTCGTTGATGATCAAGATGTCCTCCTCATTTACGCTTTGATTCTACTCCGCAGCAGGCAGTGCCCGGCAATGCGGTACCTTCGCCAGATCCCAATGTTGCTGCGCCCATTGCCAGAGATCGCCGAGACTGGCGTCGCACAGTTGAGGCAGTGGCGCCTGGCCGAGCAATGCCAGCGCGACGAGCAACGCCGACTGCGCCTGTTCGATCATTAGCGGTGCAGCCAGTGTCTGCTTGGAAAGTTTCTCACCATGCATATCGACGATCACCGGCAGATGTGCATAGAGCGGCGTTGGCATACCGAGCAACTGCTGCAGGAGAATCTGCCGTGGTGTCGAATCGAGCAGATCGGCACCGCGTACGACATGGGTAATGCCCTGTTCCGCGTCATCGACAACCACTGCCAGTTGATAGGCAAACAGTTCATCGGCACGCAGCAACACAAAATCACCGGCCTCGCTGGCCAGATTTTGCTCAATGTGGCCCTGTATTCGATCATCGAATGAAATCTGCGCATCGTCGACGCGCAACCGCCAGGTGCGCGGCGCACGCCCCGGTGGCAGGCCGTTGCGACAGGTGCCGGGATACACCAGCGCACCATCGCCGGCAAGCAGAGAGGTCTGTGAATCCGCCAGCTCGCGGCGCGTGCAAGCGCAGGGAAACACCCTGCCGGTCACACACAAACGATCGAACGCCGCACGATACGCTGCATCGCGACGGCTCTGATACATCACTTCGCCATCCCACTCGAAACCATATACTTCAAGCATGCGCAGGATGGCATCGGCCGCTTCATCGTTGCAACGCGGCCGGTCGACATCTTCCATGCGCACACGCCACACGCCACCGCAACTGCGCGCATCGAGATAACTACCGACGGCAGCGAGCAGTGAACCAAAGTGCAAGGGGCCGGTTGGCGACGGCGCAAAGCGCCCACAATAAAGGCTAATTGGAGGATGGCTGGTTATGGTCGCAACAATCATGGTCCGCATAAATAGCATGCATGCAGAAAAAAAGGTAGCATCCTGAGCCAATCAACTTTGACTCATGCGGAGCGCGCCATGGCAACCATCGAACTAACGGAAGAAAACTTCGATAGCACCCTGACTGGCAACGATATCGTGATTGTCGATTTCTGGGCATCCTGGTGCGGCCCGTGCCGCTCGTTCGCACCAGTATTCGAAGCGGCATCGGAACAACATTCCGACATTGCGTTCGCCAAGGTCAACACCGAGAAGCAGGAAGGACTTGCAGCCAGCTTCCATATCCGCTCGATCCCGACGCTGATGATCTTCCGCGAAAGTGTTGTTCTCTACGCTGAGGCCGGCGCGCTACCCGCTACAGCACTCGAGGATCTGATTACCCAGGCACGCAACGTTGATATGCAACAGGTACATGCTGACATTGCCGTACAAGCAAAATAATTCAGGTTGATCCGACAAGTTACCAAGAAATAAAATGGATATCTCCCGGCTATGCTAGGGAGGCAATAGCAGTTTGACTTAAACAGGAGTCCAGCATAGCCAACCGCGATCTCAAACTTTACCGATGGATGTACTCTGCACGTCTCGTTGATGCGATGGAGCACCAGCTGGTCGGGCGCGGAGAAGCTTTCTTCCACGCCAGTGGCGCCGGACACGAATCTGTGGCTGCGCTGGCTACCTGGCTGCAACCAGACGATTTTTTGCACTGCCACTACCGTGACAAGGCGCTGCTGCTGGCGCGTGGCGTGCCGATCGTGGAGTTTTTCAACACCGTGCTATGCAATGCCGCTAGCATGTCGGCCGGCCGCCAGCTATCGCCGATGCTCAGTGTCCCCGCAGTTAACGTCCTACCGATGGTCGGACCCGTGGCCAATAATGCACTGCAATCCGTAGGTATTGCGGCACAAATCCGCGACACGACAACACGGCCGCTGGTGGTGTGCTCACTGGGCGATGGAGGAACCCAACAGGGTGAATTTCTCGAAGCCGTCGCCGAGGCAGTTCGTTCGACACTTCCAGTACTGTTCCTGATAGAAGATAATCAGTACGCGATCTCCACGCGGACCCCAGGCCGCACGTTTTACTCCCTGCCTGATGGTGATGCCGCCGCCTTCATGGGTTTGCCAATTCATCGATTCGACGGCCGCGATGCACTTGCCTGCGCAGCTGACCTGCAATCAATAGTCGAGCAGATCAGAAGCACGCGAGGCCCAGCTCTGTGCCTACTCTCGATGGAACGTCTGGCTGATCACACCAATGCCGACGATGAGCGCGTCTATCGCGATCAGAATGAGCGTGACCACGCCCGCAGCACGAGTGACCCGGTGAGCAGGCTGCGCTCAGCCCTGTTGAATGCGGGCCATGAAGAAGCGTCGCTGCGAGTCATTGAACAGGCTGTAGAAGTTGCCGTACAAGCTGCTGCCGAGCAGGCGCTGCTGAATCCACCTCCGACCGGTCTCCAGCAAGCCAAGCAGACGGCACCGGACGAAATAGATCAAATCGATTCGACGCAGGAATTTCGCGGTACTCCGGGCGGTGCGCTGACAATGACAGAAGCCTTGCGCGAAACCTTGCGTGCCAGATTACTGGCCGATCCTTTGGTTTCCCTCTACGGTCAGGATATCGAGGACCCAAAGGGTGATGTGTTTGGTGTCACGCGCGGCTTGAGTTCAGCATTCCCCGGCCGCGTCCGCAACGCCCCTCTGAGCGAATCGACGATCCTTGGTACAAGCATCGGCCGGGCGCTGGCCGGTGGGCGACCGGTTGCCTTCCTGCAGTTTGCCGACTTTTTGCCTCTGGCCTTCAATCAACTGGCTGCTGAACTGGCCACACTGGAATGGCGCTCGAACGGCGGCTGGCATGCTCCGGTCATCGTACTGGCTGCCTGTGGTGCCTACCGCCCAGGACTCGGCCCGTTTCATGCTCACACTTATGAGTCTCTCCTGGCGCATCTTCCCGGAATCGATGTCGGCATGCCTGCTTCCGCAGCCGATGCAGCCGGAATGCTCAATACAGCGTTCGCCAGCCGGCGACCAACAGTTATCTTGTATCCGAAGGCGCTGCTCAATGATCGGGAACACACAACCTCATCCGACGTAAGCCGACAGATTATTCCGCTGGGCCGGGCACGCTGTGTGCGCAAGGGCACCGATATCACGTTGGTCGGCTGGGGCAATACCCTACCCCTATGCGAGAAGGTCGCGAGCGCGCTGGATACGGTTGGAATCACGGCAGAAGTCCTTGATCTGCGCTGGATGGCTCCATTCGATCGTGAAGCCGTTTGCACCTCGGCACGCAAAACGCGACGGCTGCTGGTGGTGCACGAAGACAATCAGACCGCAGGTTTTGGTGCCGAGATTTTGGCATCAGTGGCGGAGACTCTAGATATACCGATTCAATACCGTCGGCTGACGCGTCCGGATGCCTATATACCCTGTAATTTTGGCAATCAGCTTGAGATTCTGCCCTCCTTCGAAAGCTTGCTTACTGCGGCTGCCGAAATGCTGGATCTCGAACTGAGCTGGGACCAGTTGATCGAGGTGGGTGACAACCGGATGATCGTAACTGCCATCGGCTCAAGTCCGGCAGACCAGCAGGTCGAGGTAATCGAAATGCTGGTCAAGATAGGCGATCAGGTCAAGACCGGCCAGCCGCTGGCAACTCTGGAAGCAGACAAGGCTATGGTAGATATGGTTTCGCCAGCTGATGGAACGGTCGAGAAATTGCACCTGCAGGTTGGTGATCAGGCTGCAGTGGATGCGCCGCTGCTGACGCTGGCAGTTGTGCACGCCCGTCAGCGCCAGGCAACGCGTGAGTATCAGGGCACTCCACGCCTCACTCGACGCCCCGCTGCAGATCCTCTGACCATACTCAAAACCATTGCACCATCAGTTGCTCTGAAAGTTGCACTGACAGGTCTTGGCGTTATACGAGGCCGAGCGCGGCTGCACAACCAGGAACTGCTGCCGCGCTTTCCCGCATTCGCCGAGGGAAACAGCGACGGGATCTTTGAGCGCACCGGAATAGAGAGCCGTATCGTCGCCGACGATACACAAGATACCATCAGTATGGCGGCTGAGGCTGCCGGTCTGGCCCTTGCAGAGGCACAGCTCAATATCAAAGATCTGCACCTGGTAATCTGCAGCACAAGTACGCCGGTCACGGTGGTTCCATCCACGGCCTGCCTTATATTGCAGCGACTCGACCCGGATCTGCAGGTTCCAGCCTACGACATCATGGCAGCCTGCAGTGGCTATCTGTACGCACTTTCTGTCGCATGGGATTTTTTGCAGAGCAGACCCGGGGCAAACGTGCTGATCCTGACCACGGAGTTGATGCGCCGCGTGACCGATATTAACGACCCCGATACATCCACCATCTTCGGCGATGCTGCTACAGCGACGATCATCAGCAGCATTGACAACGATAGCACCAACAGCCTGGCAATGCTTCACCGTCCGCTGATCAACGCCCAAGGCGAGGATGGCTCGATGCTGTCGGTGCCACACCTCACTTCGGGTGCCTGGACACACATCGAAGGGCGGCGGGTCTTCTCCGAGGCAGTTCGAAAAATGAACTCGGTGCTTACGGCAGCCTGCGCAGAATCTGGAATCAACATTGCTGATCTCGACCTCATCGTGCCACACCAAGCCAACGGGCGCATCATTGAAGCAATGCGCAACCGGCTCAAGTTGCCGCCAGAGCGAGTGTGGAATGAGATTAGTCAGTTCGGCAACACTTCATCCAGCAGCATTCCGCTGGCGCTCGACACGGTTCTCCGGCGGCCTTGGAGCAAGGCAGGCGTCGGGGGACGTATCGGCTTGTGCACTTTTGGCGGCGGCTTCACTTGGGGCGGAGCCATTCTATCGACCGGCCCACACTGAAGCATTTTTGACGCCATGCGCGTAACAACCTACAAACAGAATATTAACTGTTATATCCTGCCAAGAGCCTGCTGATTGTTGCAACCAAATCATCATGTTTCCTGTCAAACTGCCAGTGGGTAAAATCACAATTGTGCAATCGAAGACTATCTAAAGGAACACAAAATGTCTGATGCTCAGGCCATTCAGTTCATCAAGCCCGCGCAACCCAATGTCGCCCAATTTCTTCCGCCGCACTATGCGTGTATCGGCAAGTATGAACTTGATGTTGTTTCGTCATGCAATGTCGGATGCATCTACTGCAGCTTAAAAAATGACGGAAGGCCACAACCATTGGCCATTGATCATCTAATCGATGGCGACTACCCGGCCGACTTAATCAAGAAGGGTATATACCTGAGTCCGAACTCGGATCCGTTTTCCAAGAATGCCAGAGACAATACCCATAGAATTCTGGAAGCCTTTCTTCCGAAAGGCGTGAATTTCCTGATCACCACCAAAACCATGATTCCGCAACACACGCTGGAATTAATGATGCAGTACAAGAAACAGGTATATGCACAAGTGTCTTTGGCACGGTTGGATGACAACTTGAACAAGCTTCTTGAACCAGGTGCGGCCAGTGCAGCTAACAGACTCGCCACAATCAAAACACTGGTTGATGCTGGATTCATGGTAACCACATTGTTCATGCCGCTATATCCGCATCTCGACGATCAACACGAAAGACTATCAAGCCTAGTGCAAGCATGCGCGGCAGTCGGCAATAAATATATCAAGGCATCCTACCTAGTCATTAACCCCCGCGATGACAAAGCGCAAAAGATGCAGGAGAACGAACTGCTCAGGAAAAGCTGGGATATGATGACTGAAGAAATCAAAATCAATATTGGTAGGGGAAGAATTCTTCCCGAGCTGACCAGAATGGAAACATACGCCCTGCTAACCAAGTTATGTTATGATAATGGCATAACGTTCTATTCGTGCCCCATTCTCGATCCAAAGGTACTCAGCAACGACGAGGCACCAAAAGTATGCAAAACATACAGACTGTATGAGGCTAATGTCCAGCCATAAAAATGGATTCACTCATTACAACGCCAAGCCAGCTGACGGAACAGACTATCAGCAAGGTATACGAAATACATAAACGGGTATATTTTGACAAAGGGATAGGCCATCCCAAAGAAGTCTGGTGCGATAATCTTTTTCGCGGCTATCACAATGCAGGCACTAAATACGTGCAGATCTTCCGGGTGCATGAAACTACGGAAAGCATTGTCGACGGATATTCGATCTGCACCGGGCCTGTCGATTGCGCCGGCGATATCTGGATGAAGATTATCGAAGCAGGTCTTACCTTGAAGGGAGGCCGCAGGGATATCCCGAACGCATTCACACAAATGCTGACTATGCTCGTTACAAACCCGATTGGTGAATACCGAGGCGATATCAACTTCGTCGCAGAAGTTGATATTCAGTCAGAAAAGATTGCTTCGATACTATTGGATCGCGTTGGCTTCAAGCATATGCTGGACAAAACCCTAGCGCACACTGTCGTAAGAGCCTTCTTAAAAGATATTGATTTCAGGATCAAGGATACGGATCCAGGCCTGATTATTGAAAGAAGAACTGCAATAAAAAATGAATATGTCGGGCAGATAGCCGTGTATGAAACAACCTGACAGATAAAACAAGTGCCAGATGCCATTGAAAAAACCAGCTATATCACGGGACATCCGGCAAGTCTCTGATTACTGGAACGACGGGGAACTCTACGAAACATACCTCGGCCTTGCCAAGTAAATGCAGGTTATTTCCCGATACAAAACCGCGAGAAAATTGCACCGAGCAGATCGTCGGCACTGAATTCCCCGGTGATTCCGGCCAGTGCCTGCTGCGCTAAGCGCAGTTCTTCGGCACAAAGTTCAAGTCGTGAAATCTCGTCGAGCGCACATTCCATGTGCATCCCGGCGGTTGCCAATGCTTGCAGGTGACGCTCACGAGCGAGAATCACATCCTCACCATGCGTCTGCCAGCCGGCAACGCGCAACAATTCGGTATGCAGTAAATCAATGCCTGCGCCACTTTTGGCAGAAAGATGCAGATGCACGTAGCCGCTCTCCTCGCTGCGAAAAGCCTGCTGGCCGAGCAGGTCGCACTTGTTATGTACTATCAGACGCTCAACCCCGGCTGGGAATTGTGCGGCAATTGCCTCATCGGCAATGGTGACTCCCGAGGTTGCATCAACCAGTTGCAAAATCACGTCGGCACATTCAATCTCACGCCAACTGCGCGCGATACCCAGCTTCTCGACCGTATCGCCGGTATCGCGCAGGCCGGCGGTATCGATGATGTGCAGGGGAATACCCTCGATCTGGATCGTCTCGCGCACCGCATCGCGGGTCGTGCCGGCAATTTCCGTGACAATAGCGCTCTCTTCGCCAGCGAGACAATTCAACAGTGAGGATTTGCCGACATTCGGCGGACCGGCCAGCACCACCTGCAAGCCGTTGCGCAACAGGCTGCCCTGCCGGGCACGCTGATGGATTACATCAAGATCGCTGCGTAACTGCAGCAGACGCTGTTCAACATTGGCACTACGTAAAATGTTTTCGGCTTCGATTTCTTCATCTGGAAAATCGAGAGTCGCCTCAATCAGCATGCGCACGTCAATCAGGCGGTCGACCAGACCATGCACCAGCCGCGAGAATTCTCCAGACAGGGAACGCAATGCCGAACGAACCGCCTGTGCGCTGGAAGCATCGATCAGATCGGCAACGGCTTCGGCCTGTGCCAGATCGAGCTTATCGTTGAGAAAGGCGCGCTGCGTGAATTCGCCAGGTTCGGCAAGGCGCGCACCGAGTTCCAGACAGCGCTGCAACAATAGATGCAGCACCACAGGGCCGCCATGACCCTGCAACTCAAGGACATCCTCGCCGGTGAACGAATGGGGTGCCGGAAAATACAGCAGAATGCCCTGATCGAGCAATTGCCCCAAAGCATCGCGGAAAGTTACCAGCGTAGCAAAGCGCGGTTGCGGCCGTAGTCCGCATAACGCTTCTGCAAGGTTGAGCAATGCCGTGCCGGATATGCGCACTACGCCGATGCCACCGCGTCCCGGAGCGGTTGCAACAGCGGCAATCACATCGCTATGTGGCTTTCTTTCCACCACTCTCGATCATGCGGGTAATCTGCCACTGTTGCCCAATCGACAGCAAGTTGTTGACGATCCAGTAGAGCACCAGTCCCGAGGGGAAGAACAGGAACATGCCGGTAAATACAATCGGCATGAACAACATGACCTTGGCCTGAATCGGATCGGGTGGCGTCGGATTGAGCCTGGTCTGCACAAACATCGTCGCCCCCATGAACAGCGGCAAGAGGTAGTACGGATCTTTGGCGGAAAGGTCATGAATGTAGCCGATGAACGGCGCATAGCGCATTTCCACGGTTCCGAGCAACACCCAGTACAGCGAGATGAACACCGGGATCTGCACCACAATCGGCAGACAGCCGCCCAGCGGATTGATTTTCTCGCGCTTGTAAAGCTCCATCATTTCCTGATTCAGCCGGGCACGATCATCACCATAGGTTTCCTTGAGTTTCGTCAACTTGGGTGCAACCAGCTTCATCTTTGCCATGGACTTGTAACTTGTAGCCGACAGCGGGAAGAAAATCAGCTTCAGCAGAACGGTCAGGGCGATGATCGCCCAACCCCAGTTGCCGACCATTTTGTGCAGCATTTCCAGCACCCAGAACAGCGGCGAGGCGATCACCGTCAGCCAGCCATAATCAACTACCAGATTCAGTCCTGGAGCGATTTTGCCAAGATTGTCCTGTTCCTGCGGGCCGGCATACAACTGAACGGAGATCTTTCCGCTGGTGCCAGGCGCAATCTGCGCCATCGGCAGAATGATGCCGACACGATAAAGACCCTCGCTGAGCTTGTTGATGTAGAACTCGCGCTCGCCATTGCCCTGCGGCAACCAGGCTGTTACAAAATAATGCTGCACCATGGCAATCCAGCCGTTGTCGGCTTTTTGTGCATACTTGGCCTTGCCCTTGTCGACATCTTCAAAACTGACTTTCTGATATTTATCCTGCTCGGTATACACCGCCGGGCCGGTAAATACACTCACACCCATCGCATGGCCGGTGCTCGTCTCGGCAGGTTTGCCATCGCGCTCCATCTGAAAATAGACATTGGGTGCCAGCGCTGCTGTACCTTGATTGACAACCTCATAGGACACATTGATCAAATAGCTGCCACGGTGAAAAGTGTAGATTTTTGCCACGTGCAGGCCATTCACGGCAGGTGCTTCGAGGCGGACCTCAAGTGTATCCTGCCCGTCCTTGAGTTCCGTATTGGTGGAAGCAAACTGATACAGGCTTTTGTGATTCGGCAGATTCTCACCGATCAACCCGCTTTGTGCCTCATAAATGTGCTTCTCGCCGTTATCGAAAAGAATAAAGTTCTTGCTGCCATCCTCGGTGGCGCGATGCTTGACCAGTTCAAGCCGGGTCAGATCACCGCCTTGCGCAGAAATTTCGGCGATGAACAGATCGGTCTTGATCGTCTGTCCGGGCGCCGTCTGAACCGCCGCAGCCGAAGTCGCAGTCGGCACCACGGCGGCGCCAGGTGTCGGACTGCTCGCAGGAGGATTCATCGTTGTGACAGGCGTTGGTACCGCATTCGCCGCATTGTCGACGGATGCGGAGGTAGAAGCGCCCTGCGTTGCTGCAATCGGCGGCATCGGTCTGGGTTGCCCCTGCTTCTGCCATCCATCCCAAAGCATGAAGACGGAAAAGAAAAACACCAACAATAGGATCAGACGTTGATTGTCCATCGACACTCTTTCGGTTCAGGGGGCTGGAATCGGCAGGCGATTATAAAGAGTTATTTTTGTTTATTTTTGTTATACGCAGCGGATCCTCGAATCAGTACCCGCCAGAAATACCAATAACCGCTAGGGAACCGGATCGAACCCTCCCGGGCATCCGGGATGACAGCGCAAAACGCGGCGTAGCGCCAGCCACAGGCCTTGCAATAGACCATACCGTTGCAAAGCCTCGCCGGCGTACTCCGAACAGCTCGGATGAAAGCGGCAACTGCGCCCCAGGAATGGCCTGAAAACGTACTGATAGATACGGATCAGAACAAGCAGCGGAGCAATCAGCAAATTTTTCATCGCTCTTGCCGGGGTTGAGGCAATCTGGCCAGCAGTTGTTCCATGTCCTTGCGCAAAGCCTTGCGCGCTTCTGGTTTTAGATGGTCGCCGGGCGGCTTTGCCAGACGCAACACCAAGTCATAAGCAGGTAGTTGACTGCGAAGATGGCGAAAGGTTTCACGCGCCAGGCGTTTGAGCAAATTTCGCTGCACCGCGAGGCGCGCCAGCTTTTTTGCCACAACCAGACCAAGCCTGGCACTGGACGATGAAGCATCGGAAGCCGGACGATCCGCATAATGCAGGTCGAACCAAGTACCGCGAAGAACGCGTCGCGCAGCAAACACCGTAGAAAAATCTGTGGGAGTATGTAATCTGTGCTCCCACAAAAACTCCAAGCCGATGCCGACAAGCTTTTCATCGGCAGCTTCGCTATCGGCCTTTTCTGGCAACAGCGCGGACAACAGCGTCAAACAATCAAACGCTCAGGGATTTGCGGCCCTTGGCGCGACGAGCACGAATCACGGAACGACCGCCACGCGTGCGCATGCGCACAAGGAAGCCGTGAGTACGCTTGCGACGTACAACCGAAGGCTGATAAGTGCGTTTCATGGCAATCTCTCTCTAAAAAAGAACCGGAAATTATGGTTTTTTGCCCACAGAATGTCAAGCAGTATTTTTCTGCAGGTCTGTGGGTAACTTTCCTTAAAACCGCTAAAATGCGCCTTGCTCCTGAATTGCCAGAAAATAGCGAAAACTTCTGTGCAATCCATAATAATAAAATAAAAACAATAAGTTAACAACTAACCACGGGGTAAAAACCGGCGGTTTCCTTATCAAATTATGAGTGAATTCTGGTCTACCTGCCTGAGCCAGTTCGAACAGGAACTGCCTGCGCAACAATTCAATACCTGGATCAAAACCCTGCGGCTTGAAGGTGACGAGCCCGACTTTGATGCATCCGATGAATTGAAGGAAAAACAGACGCCACCCCGCCTGCAATTGATAGCGCCCAATCGTTTTGTCCTGCAATGGGTTCGCGAACGCTATCTGGAAAAAATCCAGACACTGAGTCATAAATTCTTTCCCTCACCGGTCAGCATTAGCCTGAGCCTGGCCGAACCCGCTACGACCACATCCGTCGCCCCTCCTGTCGAAAGTCATCAGGAAACCCGGAATAAACCGGAACCGACAGCAATTTCGGCCGGTTTAAATTCAAAAGCGTCAAAAGCGGTACGCTCGATTGATACTGCCTACGAAAAATCCCGGCTCAACCGGGACTTCACCTTCGACAACCTGGTAACCGGTCGAGCCAACGACCTTGCCCGCGCGGCAGCCCAGCAAGTCGCCCTCAATCCTGGCCTTTCCTACAATCCCCTGTTTATTTACGGAGGGGTAGGCCTCGGTAAAACCCACTTGATCCACGCCTTGGGCAACGAGGTCTGGCGTCACAATCCGGACATGGTGATTCGCTACGTTCATGCCGAGGATTACTTTGCCGACGTAGTGCGCGCTTATCAACAAAAAACATTCGACGAATTCAAGCGCTATTATCGTTCACTTGATCTGCTGCTGATCGATGACATCCAGTTTTTCAACAACAAGATCCGAACGCAGGAAGAGTTCTTTTATGCATTTAATGCGCTCGTCGAATCCAAGAAACAGATTGTCATTACCAGCGATACCTACCCCAAGGATGTCACCGGTCTGCAAGAGCGCCTGATCTCGCGTTTCGACTGGGGCCTCACGGTGCAAATCGAACCACCCGAACCGGAAATGCGCGTTGCCATCCTTAAAAAGAAGGCCGAGACAGCCAAAATAAATCTCGGTGATGATGTTGCCTTCCTCATTGCCAAAAACCTCCGCTCCAATGTTCGCGAACTTGAAGGCGCGCTCAACAAGGTACTGGCATTCGCACGCTTTCAGGGCAAGGAAGTCGATATAGATCTCGCCAAGGAAGCCCTGAAGGATATTTTTGGCGCCACCAATCGTCAGCTCACCATGGAGTTGATCCAGAAAACCGTGGCTGACTACTACAAGCTCAAGGTCGCTGAAATGTATTCAAAAAAGCGCACGCGTGCGGTTGCTCGACCACGACAGATCGCCATGTGGCTGACGCGTGAACTCACTCACCACAGCCTGCCGGAGATCGGCGAAGCTTTCGGTGGCCGCGATCACACCACTGTCTTACACGCTTGCCGTACAATCAACGATCTGCGCACCAAGGAAACCCAACTTGGTAATGATGTTCATGTATTAATGCAGACACTGAAAGGTTAGTTAATATGCATGTATAACACCTGCAATAACCCCTGTATCGAAGCTGTGAAGAATGTGAATAAGTAGCAGATTCCCTGTACCAAACAAAACTGCCCACATTCATCCACAGTTCTCAGGAAGGCTTTTAAACAGGTTTATACAGCAAGCAACATCATGAAAATAAAAACATTTTTAACCATCTTCACAGATTTAGTGTTTGCATAATTATTATTGGAGATTTTATAGAATGCTCCTTTTTAAAGGCCCTCGCGACCAGATTCTTGAACCTCTGCAAGCCGTTTGCGGCATTGTCGAAAAACGTCACACCCTGCCGATCCTCTCGAATGTTTTGATGGAAAAGGAAGGTAATCGGCTAACCCTGCTGGCCACTGACATCGAAATCCAGATCAAGACCAGCACGGCAGCGGCAAGCAGAGAAAAGGTTGCACTGACGGTGGCTGCGCGAAAGCTGCAGGACATCCTGCGATCGCTGGCGGAAGATGCGGAAGTTAGCCTGACGCTTGATGAAAAGCGTCTGCAGGTCAAGGCAGGACGCAGCCGCTTCAACCTGCAAACCCTGCCGGCAGAAGACTTCCCGCGCATGCTGCTGAGCGATGCCAACCAGACGCGTCTCAAGCTGAGCCAGAAGCAGTTCAAGCGATTGCTGGCGCTGGTGCAGTACGCGATGGCACAACAGGACATTCGCTACTACCTGAACGGCCTGCTGTTGCTGGTCAAGGGAAACGAGATTTGCGTGGTGGCTACGGACGGCCACCGTCTGGCATATGCCAGGGAAACACTGGCCGAACAGCTACCGTCTATCGAAGTTATCCTGCCGCGCAAGACGGTCATCGAACTGTCGCGTCAACTCCAGGAAAATGACGATGCGCTGGAAATCGCCCTGACTCCGACACAGGCACAGTTCCGTTTTGGCACAATCGAATTTGTTTCAAAATTGATCGACGGGAAGTTCCCGGATTATGACAGGGTGATACCAAAAACGCATGACAAACTGGTCATGCTTTCCCGTCAGATATTGCTGCAATCCTTGCAGCGCGCCAAGATTCTTACCAACGAAAAAACACCGGGGGTACGCCTGGTATTTTCCACTGGCAGCCTGAAGATCATCGGCAATAACACCGAACGTGAAGAGGCCCAGGAAGAAATCGAAATCGGTTTCTCGGGAGAAACCATCGACATCGGTTTCAATGTCAATTATCTGCTTGATATTCTCAACAACGTCACGACCGACGAAATCGAATGTCATCTCGGTGATGCTTCCAGCAGCGCCCTGTTTCAGATACCCAACAACCAGAATTTCAAATATGTCGTAATGCCGATGCGTATTTAACATCAGCAAATACTTGCAGCACGATTGGAGCAGCGAATGACGCAACAGGAAACAGGGGATAACGGCCAGAATAACGGTCAGCAGGACAGCAGTTACGATTCCAACAGCATCAAGATTCTTAAGGGTCTGGAAGCGGTCAGGAAGCGCCCCGGCATGTACATCGGCGACACGTCCGATGGTACCGGTCTGCACCATATGGTTTTTGAGGTTCTCGACAACGCGATCGACGAAGCGCTGGCGGGCTGGTGTGATGAAATTGTCATCACCATCCACACCGACAACTCCATTTCTGTTACCGACAACGGCCGTGGTATTCCCACGGACATCAAGCAGGACGACGAGTTCAAGCGTTCTGCTGCCGAAATCGTCATGACCGAACTACATGCCGGTGGCAAGTTCGACGCCAATTCCTATAAGGTTTCCGGGGGTCTGCATGGCGTCGGTGTGTCGGTGGTCAATGCCCTGTCCGATTGGCTGCGCCTGACCATCCGTCGCGATGGGCAGAAACACAGTATGGAGTTTCGCCAGGGTATCGCTGTTGCACCGCTCAAGGTGATCGGCACAACCGAAAAGCGCGGCACCGAAGTCCATTTTCTTGCCTCACCCGAAACTTTCGGCAACATCGAATTTCATTACGACATCATCGCCAAGCGGCTGCGTGAATTGTCCTTCCTTAATAACGGCGTCAAGATCAAGCTCGTCGATCAGCGCAACGCCAAGGAAGAGAATTTTGCTTTCTCTGGTGGTGTCAAAGGTTTCGTCGAATACATCAACCGCTCAAAATCTGTATTGCATGGCAGTGTCTTCAATGCCACCGGTGGCAAGGATGGTATGACCGTTGAAGTGGCAATGCAGTGGAACGACTCGTATCAGGAACAGGTACTCTGTTTTACCAACAATATTCCACAGAAAGATGGCGGCACGCACTTGACCGGCTTGCGCGCCGCAATGACGCGCGTCATCAACAAGTACATTGAGGAAAACGAACTCGCCAAGAAGGCCAAAGTTGAAACCAGTGGCGACGACATGCGTGAAGGTCTCGCCTGCGTCCTGTCCGTCAAGGTACCAGAGCCGAAGTTCTCCTCGCAGACCAAGGAAAAACTCGTTTCCGGCGAAGTGCGTCCGATTGTCGAGGAAATCGTTGCACAGAAGCTTGCGGAGTTTTTGCTTGAAAAACCTGTTGATGCCAAAATCATTACCGGCAAGATTATCGATGCAGCCCGTGCCCGCGAAGCAGCGCGTAAGGCCCGTGAACTCACGCGGCGCAAGGGCGTACTCGATAACATTGGATTACCCGGAAAACTTGCCGATTGTCAGGAAAAAGACCCATCACTCTGCGAGATCTATATCGTCGAAGGTGATTCCGCCGGTGGCTCTGCCAAGCAAGGCCGCGACCGCAAGTTTCAGGCGATCCTGCCGTTGCGCGGTAAAGTGCTCAACGTCGAAAAGGCACGCTTCGAAAAACTCATCTCCAGCGAACAGATTGTCACACTCGTCACAGCACTCGGCACCAGTATCGGTACCGCAGATTTTGACATTGCCAAGTTGCGCTACCACCGCATCATCATCATGACCGATGCCGACGTTGACGGCGCACACATCCGCACTTTGCTGCTGACCTTCTTCTACCGGCAGATGGCCGAGCTGGTTGAGCGTGGTCACATCTACATCGCCCAACCGCCGCTCTACAAGATCAAGCACGGCAAGACAGAGATGTACATCAAGGACGACCAAGCGCTGAACCAGCACCTGCTGACACTGGCGCTCGACGGCGCACAGCTCATTGCAAAGGAAGGTGCTGCACCACTCGAAGGCAACACCCTCGGCGAACTGACACGCAGCTACCTGCTCTCCGAAGCGGTGGTGAATCGCGTCGGAGACTTTATTGACGGCGAAGTTTTGCAAACACTGTTGTCAAATGACATCGACATCGATGTCACCAGTGAAGCCACAGCACGCGAAAGCGGCACCCGTTTGTCGAAGCATCTACCAGCGGACATCCAGATCCGGCCGCGTTTCAACGACAAGACCGAACGCTGGCAGCTCGACATCGAACGTCTGCGCCACGGCAACATGCGCATCGGTTTCATTGACGAGGAATTTCTGCGCTCCGGCGATTACCAGCAGATCCGCCGTACCGCAGCATTGATTGCCGGGCTGATTGATCCACATGGCCAGGGGACCGTCATCCGCCGCGGCGAAAAATCGCAAGCCGTCACCAGCTTCGCCGCCGCCATCGCATGGCTGTTCAACGAAGTCGAACGCGGCATCAGCAAACAGCGCTACAAAGGCCTCGGCGAGATGAACCCCGAGCAGCTCTGGGAAACCACCATGGACCCCAAGGTACGTCGCCTGCTCAAAGTGCAGATCGACGACGCCATCGCCGCCGACGAAATATTTACCACGCTCATGGGCGACAACGTCGAGCCGCGCCGCGCCTTCATCGAGAAGCATGCGTTGCAGGCGAGAAATATCGACGTTTGATGTTGTCATCCTTAAAGCGGCCTGTTTGTTTTGTAGCGACGGAGAACCATACATACGCTTGACCGTGGTGAATAGCCAACTAATCATTCATCCTCTTTACTTCTCTCGTCCGCTCCAATAGCAGGATGTTTCCCATGCCAACAAATGATTCATTGCCATGCGGACTCTACGAAACTCTTTTGGACGAGGACCTCGCCGCATTATTGGAGAGCCGGCCTGATCTCCTTGCCACCTTGGTGGCAGTTGACGATGAAAGCGCGCCACACACTTACAGCCAGTTCCTTTGGCAAGTGATCCGCAAAGCGCTACCGATTGCAAAAAACGAACATCAAGTTGAAATCGTCAATCGTTTGATTGAATTGCTATCTGTTGAGGATGGCTTGGATTACACGAGACGAAAAATTCTTCTTAAACGCCCGAAGGCGTTACTTCGTGAGGTGAGACCGGTATCAGTGCGTCAATCTTTGCTGCGGCCCGTAACACCTCTCAATATCAGCAGTCTTCTAACTGGATCTTGCAATGATCCGCAGTTAGAGCACGAGTTGAAGACGGAAATGATGACTGCGGATCGTGTAGACATCCTTGTGTCGTTCATCAAATTCGCCGGTCTCCGTTTGCTGCGCCCGGCTTTTGAAAACTTGGTTGAACGAGGCGTTCCAGTACGGATTATCACAACTTCTTACATGGGAGCTTCCGATCCAGAAGCTGTGGAGTGGTTGGCTGCCCAACCGGGCTTTTCTGTTCGCGTCTCCTATGATACCGAGCGCACCCGACTTCACGCAAAAGCCTATCACTTCATCCGTGCTAGTGGGTTTTCTACTGCCTATATTGGTTCAGCGAACATGTCACGTTCAGCCATGACCAGCGGGCTCGAATGGACTGTCAAAGTCACTGCTCAGGATATGCCGCATATCCTCGCTCGTTTTGCGGCAGAGTTCGAAGGCTACTGGGCTAAGGATGAGTTTGTTCCATTCGATATCAGCCAAGCGGGGCGGTTTCGAGAAGCCATTGCATTCGCGCATCGCAATACGAATAGCGAAAGCCCTCGTTTCTTTGTTGATATTCGGCCGCACCCATTTCAGGAGCGAATCCTCGAAGCGCTTGCAGCGGAACGTGAGGCTGGGTCGGTCCGTAATCTTGTTGTAGCAGCTACAGGTACTGGCAAGACAGTAATAGCGGCATTCGACTATGCACGATTCCTTCGTGAAAATTCTGGCAATTCCCGGTTGCTGTTTGTTGCGCACCGCAAAGAAATCATCATCCAGGCAAGAGACTGCTTTCGCACAGTGCTTCGGGACCAAAATTTTGGCGAACTTCTTGTGGATGGAATGGGGCCAATCGAATGGAACCATGTTTTCGCTTCGGTACAGAGCCTCAATGGCCATCAGCCTTGGAACAATCTAGGAACAAATTACTTTGATTTTGTCGTGATTGACGAAGCTCATCATGGGACTGCTAGTAGCTACCGGCCCCTCCTCGATCATCTTCTACCAAAGATTCTGCTTGGACTGACCGCGACGCCTGAGCGAATGGATGGCACCTCGATACTCCCCGATTTTAATTATCGTTTCGCTGCCGAGATTAGGCTACCTGAAGCACTTGAAGAAAAACTGCTATGCCCATTCCATTACTTCGGTATCAGCGATCCTGTCTCTGTTTCTGATGATCAATTCTGGAGAAATGGGAAATTCGATTCCAATGCGTTGACACAGGTGTACACAGGTGACGACCTGCGAGCGCGACAGCGTTTGGACGTAATTTTGAAAGGCGGATTCAAGTCTGAAGTGCAACGGTGTTTTGGTGCGAGTGTAGCTGCTGC